>JAPUKZ010000099.1 GCA_027295405.1 Gammaproteobacteria bacterium | reverse complement strand
CCAGTTTCTCTTCCAGGCGGTCAATCTGCTTGCTGACTGTTGGCTGAGTGATACCCAATCTCTCCGCCGCCTTGCTAAAGCTACCCTGCTCCACGATTTTTATATAAAGCCTGTAATTATCCACGGACGCTGGCCCTGTGTTGGCCGAAAGTAACTCAAGGTATCATACTTCAACTTCAGTGTTGTCCGGATCGGCATATTATCCTGATATCGCGTGCCTGCAGCGCTTTATTCAGTGCCACTCATCTTCATCACGGACATCGAATGGTGCCTCACCGGCCAGCACCGCCTGGTAGGCCTCGCTGCCATAAATCTGCTCCACCATTGCGGCCATGTCGGGCGCCTTGCGCAATTCATTGCCACCTTCAATGGCAAAGCTCTGACCTGTCACCCAGGAAGACTCGGGGCCTGCGAGATAGCGAACCCCCGCGGCAATATCCTCCGGCTCGCCCAGGCGCCCCAGCGGTTTCTCCGCGGCAAAGGCCTGGTAGGTAGCGGCATCATCGAACAAGCTGGCAGTGGCCTCGGTGCGCGTCAGCCCCGGCCGCACTGCATTTACACGAATCCTAAAGCGCGATAATTCCTCCGCCGCCGCCCGCACAAAACCCTCCAGCCCGGATTTTGCTGTGGAATAGGCCGGTAGCCAGGGAAATACCAGTTTCGCTGCATCCGAAGAAATACACACGATGGACCCGCCACCTGCGGCCAGCATCGGTTTAACGGCATAGCGTACGACCAGAAAGGCGGAAATAATATTCAATTCAAGTTCCCGCTGGAAGCTTTCCACATTGTGCATTAACAGGGGGCGAATACTGCCGCCACCGACCGTGGGAACGCAGATATCCAGTTTGCCGTGAATCGATGCCGCCAGGTCAATGGCGGCGACGACATCGGCTTTATCCAAGGCATCACCGGCGAACAGCTCGATCGTTGCCGCCTCTGCCAGTGCGGGTTCCAGACTGCGTCGAGTGGCAATCAGGCTTTCCAGGCCCCGTCCCATCAGAGTCACCGAGGCTCCGTCTTCGATGAACGAGCGGGCGCAGGCCGTGCCAATACCTCCCGAACCACCGGTGATCAAGGCCATTTTTCCCGCCAGTGGTAGCGCATCTGTAGTATTTGACATATTTACCCCATACATGAACAGCAACACCCGATTAGCTTAGGTGCATGCATCACTTTTATCCAGCCTGCCCGGGGCTATAGGACTTATAGGTATAACGACTAAAGCGCAACCGGCGCTTCTGCTAAAGTCATACAATCGCTTATCGTCCGAATCGGATTACCTGAGGAGAACACCGTAACTATGAGCAGCACTGAGTTGGATGCAATAATCGTTGGCGCGGGTTTCGCCGGTATGCGAAACACGTGGCGGATCGCTTCGATCTTCGGAAGGACATCCTGTTCAATTGTCGGGTAACTTAGGAGGTTGCGGCCAACAACTATCAGGGCTTCACGCTGACATGAAGCCTGCCGTTAATTAAACACGGCTACAACTTCATCCGTGCGATAGCCTGTGCTGCCAGCTTGTCATCTGCCGGGTCTTCTGGCATCGGAAATGTGACTCGCCGGGTCAGCCCTGTGTACCGCTCCTTGAAGACGCTGGCAATATCATCGTAGGTGCCGCGAGGCACAAATTTTTCCAACACTTCATCAGTAATGATCCCCGGCATATCCTGCCAGTTGCCTGCACGGGTTACGTCCAGTAGTTGTTGACCCAGGTCTTGCCAACCAAACAGTTCCAGGCTCGGCCAGTATGCGGGAGTGGAATAGAGGAAACCCAGCAGATTGCGCTGTTTTTCCCACTCCGCCGCCACCACACCCTCGCTCTTGCCTGTCGCGGTCAGGGGCCCGAGGATCAATTTGAAGTCCGCTCCGTCGCGACCGGCTTTTTCAAAGCCCGCCTGCAGGCGCGGTAGGCAAATCTCGCGGATATACTCCGGAGGCGTATTGGTCGGGTGCGTAATCATGCCGTCGGCGATTCTCCCCACCATCCGGGTCATGTCCGGACCGACCGCGCCGCACAGGATAGGAATGTCCGGATGATCGATGGGCCCGGGGTTGAAAAAGGGCTGCAGCTTGGTGAAACGGTAGTGCTCCCCCTGGAAGTCCAGCCGCTCCCCCGTTTGGAAACTGTGGAATATGGCTTTGACAGACTGCACATACTCCCGCAACTGGGGCACTGGAGAATCCCAGCGCGCGGAATATCGCTGCTCGATATTCGGCTTGATCTGAGTCCCAAGGCCCAACTCAAAGCGGCCCCCTGACATTTTCTGCAGATCCCAGCTGGCGATGGCCACCGTCATCGGGCTGCGCGGGAAGGCTACCAAGACTCCGGTACCCACAATCAGATTACTGGTGGCGTTCAAGGCCATGGCGGACAGCAATAGCCCATCGTGAATCGCATCAGGGACCTGCAAGCCGTCAAAGCCCATCGCTTCTGCCCTGGATGCGTGATGACCGATATCCCCCGGTCCCATATTTTCCGGTGTCGCTGCGAAAACTTCGAACATGGCTTGACCTCTCTAAATATCAACAGCTAAACTGATAATAAGTTTAGCTTACTATATTACGGAGACGCAATGGCTTCTCAAAAAAAGTTTGAACTGGGCCAGACCCTGATGCGAATTCTCGAGGATTTTCAGCGTCGCCTGGATGCGGACCTGAGTGAGAGGAATGTAGAGGGGGTTCGACCCCGGCACCGAGTGGTATTCATGCACCTGGATCGCTTTGGCGCCAGCCGCAGCGTGGACCTGGCGGCAGCGGCAGGCATACGGCCCCAGTCCATGATGAAAATAGTGCATGAACTGGAGCAACTAGGCCTGGTAACCCGCAAGCCCGACCCCAGGGATTCGCGCGCCAAACTGGTTGAATTCACAGCGGCTGGCCAGAAACTGATTGAGGAACTCACGCGGTCCACTGAAACCGTATGGGACCAGTACGCGCAGCATTTGGGTGGCCGGAAGCTCGAGCAGAGCCTCGAGGCCTTCAATAGCATCATTACGATGTCCAGGCAGGGAGATTAAATATGAGTAAAAAGGTGGCATTCATTACC
>JAPUKZ010000098.1 GCA_027295405.1 Gammaproteobacteria bacterium | reverse complement strand
TTCTTGCAGTACGAGGAATACTATGAAGCCTATGCCCATTTTGGCCTGACCCTGGATTCCGGCATCTACGGCTCCACGTTTTTTATGCTGACGGGTTTTCACGGTTTCCACGTGGCACTGGGTATGACCATGTTGCTGGTGCAGTGGTTGCGTTCGATTCGCGCCGGCCACTTTACCGCCGACGACCACTTTGGCTTCGAGGCGTCCAGCTGGTACTGGCACTTTGTTGATGTGGTTTGGGTCATGTTGTTCCTGTTTGTGTATATCCTATAATGTCGGCAACTACTCCCGGGATGGGGCTGTCTTTACCGGTGCCTCCCAGGGCGCCTGCGAGCTCAGTTGGCCGGTGGCGACGCCATAGATGATCAACAGCATTAAACAGACCGCCAGACTGACCCGCACACCCAGTGAGTGCAAGGTGCGGCGCTTGTTCTTGTCACCCTGATCAGTCATCAGGAAGTAGAAACCACTGACCAGGCTCAGCAACAGGGCCAGCATTAGCACGACGATGAAAAATTTGAGCAAACTTGAAACCTCCATGTACAGACGGCCAGTATAACCCAGCACTATGGACCAATCAGCACAGCAACAGACTTCACTCCGCTGGCATGGGGACTGGCGCACCAGTGTATTTACTGCCTTACTACTGCCACTGTTGATCGGGCTGGGCCTGTGGCAATTACAGCGGGCGGTGGAGAAAGAGCAAATAGCCCGGGTCTGGGACGAGCGCCAGCAACAGGCACCACGGCCCCTACCCCTGGAGTTTACCGGGTCAGCCGAGCTCGCCTACCTGCGGGTAGAACTGCTGGGGCAATTCCTACCCCACAGACAGTTTCTGCTGGACAATCGAATGCGGCAGGGGCGTTATGGCATGGAGGTTTTGACGCCCCTGCGGCTACAAGAGAGCGAGCGGGTGGTGTTGGTCAATCGCGGTTGGGTCGCCGCTGATCCGGCGCGGCGGCTGGTGCCGCAGGTGGCGACTCCCCCCGGGTTACAACGTTTGCACGGTACGGTTTATGTGTCGCCGGGAATGCCCTATACGCTGGGAGCAGAAATAGATTCCGGGCCCTGGCCGCGGCAGCTGCTGACGCTGGATATGACGGCCATCACGGCCATGCTGGGGGAACCGATCTACCCCTACAGCGTGCGCCTGGACGCCGACAGCCCGACCGCACTGGGTATCGATTGGCCGTTGTTGAACATCTCGCCGGAAAAACACCAGGCCTATGCCCTGCAGTGGTTTGCCATGGCCCTGGCGCTGGCGTGCCTGTACCTGGTGCGCAGCAGCAATATACTGGCCTGGCTGGGATTGCGGCGGGGCGGCGGGCATGACTGAGCCCGTGGGCAACAACCGCCTGGTACTTTTGCTCATTGCCGGGCTGCCGGTGACGATGATTCTATTGGCCACCTGGCTGTGGTATTACGTTGCCAGTGGCGAGATCGACCTGGTGGAGGTGCTGGGAACCGCCAATCGGGGTGAGCTGATATCCCCTCCCCTGCCATTGCAGGATCTTGCGGTGTACGATGGCGCGGGCGCAGTCGTGGAACTGTTCGCCGCTGACAACGGTTTGTGGAGAATCCTGATACCAGGAACTGGTGTCTGTGATGAAGCTTGTGCGCACCGGCTGTATTACACGCGCCAGATTCGAACCGCCATGGGCAAGTACAGCGAGCGTATAGAGCGCATCTACCTGAGTCGCGAAGAGGATGCAGCGCAGACGTTTCCACAGGCTTTACGGAAAGCGCACCCGGGCCTGAAAGTTTTGTATACTCCCGGCGCGGAGCTGGCGGAGCTGTGGCAAGATTCCGCAGCGGAGCAGGCGCCAGCCTATTTCCTGGTCGATCCGCGCGGTTGGATCATGATGTCTTACGGTTCCGGCATGGACGGCAAAGACGTTATGGCCGATCTGAAATTTTTATTGAAGAATAGTAGTGGCTGATGAAAAATCCGGCGCACCTTTTTAACGAACCGCACCTTTTTAATAAAGTGCAACAGCGTAAACCCTCTTATCGACTGGCGCTGTGCGCCGTAGTCCTGGCTGCCGGTGTCATCGCTCTGGGCGCCTTCACGCGACTGGTGGACGCGGGGCTGGGTTGTCCCGACTGGCCGGGTTGTTACGGACAGCTGATGTGGCCCAGCGGAGCCGAGGAGATCAGCGCCGCAGAACGGGCGTTTCCCGAGGCGCCGGTGGAGATGGACAAGACCTGGCCAGAGATGGTGCACCGTTACTTTGCCACCACTCTGGGAGTATTTGCAATTGCGCTGGTGGTTGTGGCCTGGCGCCATCGCGGACCAGGGCAGCCCCTGAAATTGCCCTTGTTCCTGTTGGGTTTTGTTATCCTGCAGGGGCTTTTTGGGATGTGGACGGTGACCCTGAAATTGTGGCCACAAGTGGTTACCGCGCATTTGCTGGGAGGATTCGCCACGCTCAGCCTGCTCTGGTTGCTGACCCTGCGGCTGAGTAACTCCCGCTGGCAGCTGCATGCATCGAAATCGGAACTGATGCGCGGTCTCAAATCTCCGGCCATGCTCGGTCTTGTCATCGTGGTACTGCAAATTACACTGGGTGGTTGGACCACGTCCAATTACGCAGCGCTGGCCTGCCCGGATTTGCCAACTTGTCAGTCGCAGTGGCTCCCGGCCATGGATTTTGCCAGTGGCTTTAACGTGATCCAGGGTATCGGGCCCAATTACCTGGGCGGGATGATGGATAACGATGCGCGGGTGGCCATTCATATGAGCCATCGCATCGGGGCCATCCTTACCCTGCTCTACGTGGGCTGGTTGAGTCTGCGTTTGCTGGCTTGTTCTGAGCCCGTGTTGCGCCGCCAGGGCCGCCTGATTGGCGGCGTGTTGCTGCTACAGTTCGGGCTGGGACTGAGCAACATCCTGTTTCACCTTCCCTTGCTTACCACCGTCTCCCACAATGTGATGGGTGCATTGCTGTTGTTGACCCTGGTGACCCTGAATTACGGATTGCTCAGCGCCGGGGATAAACGCTAGATGGAGCTTGCCCTGAGCACTGCCGGTTGGCGCGACTATCTGGAGTTGACCAAACCCCGGGTGGTGGCACTGATGCTGCTGACCGCCGTGATCGGCATGTTCATGGCGGTGCCGGGTATGGTGCCATGGCGGGCACTGTTGTTCGGGAACCTCGGTATCGCGCTGTGCGCGGGCGCAGCAGCGGTGGTCAACCACGTGGTGGACCACCGTATTGATATGGGAATGGCGCGCACCCACAATCGACCGCTGGCGCAAGGCCGCATCGGCACCGCCCAGGCGTCATTATTTGCGCTGGGCCTGGGCCTCGCGGGCATGTACCTGCTGCTGAGCCAGGTCAATGCACTGACCGCCTGGCTGACCCTGGCCTCGCTGGTGGGTTACGCCTTCATTTATACCTTGTTCCTGAAGCGCGCCACCCCGCAGAACATTGTTGTCGGTGGCCTGGCAGGCGCCGCCCCTCCACTGCTGGGCTGGACGGCGGTAACCGGGGAAATTCATGGCCACGCCCTGCTGCTGGTGTTGATTATTTTTGCCTGGACACCGCCACATTTCTGGGCGCTGGCGATCCACCGCCGGGACGAATATGCGGCTGTGGATATCCCCATGTTGCCGGTCACGCATGGCGTCGGTTTTACCAAGCTGTATATTATGCTGTACACGCTGATCATGTTCGCAACCACCCTGCTGCCCTACGCCACCCGCCTCTGCGGCCCGCTGTACCTGCTGGGTGCTGTAGTGTTGGGTGGGGGCTTTCTGTATTGGGCGGCCCAGCTGCTGTGGGGCAGTGACGAAGATGCACCGATGCAGACCTTTCGCTATTCCATTATCTATCTGATGTGGTTGTTTCTGGTGATGTTGCTGGATCACTACCTGTTTCCGATGACGGCCTATTCATGAATCAGACGAACCCATCCAATGTCACCCGCAGCCAGGCCAGGGGCATTGCGCTCACCGTGGTGGGGATGCTCATCTTGATCGCGCTTGTTGTCGGCAGCTTTGTACACAAGGTCACCCAGCCGCGGGTGCTGACCGCCGCCGAACTGAAACTCAATGGTGCCTGGGTATTCGACACACCGCGCTCGCTCGAGTCCTTTCAGTTACTGGATCACCACGGCCAGCCATTTACCGTCGAAAGCTTGCGGGGGCAGTGGACGTTGGTTTTTTTCGGTTTTACCTTCTGCCCGGATATCTGCCCCACGACCATGGCCCTGCTCGGCCAGTTTATGCAGAAGCTGGAGGGACTGCCAGAAGCCGCCGATACCCGGGTCGTCATGGTATCGGTTGACCCGGCCCGGGATACGGTGGAGCAGCTGGCCCAGTACGTACCTTACTTCAACCCGGATTTTCTCGGTGTTACCGGCGACTTCCTGGAAATCCACCGCTTTGCCACGAATCTGAACACCCCATTTCGCAAGGTTCCTGGCCAGGGCCAGGACTATCAGGTGGACCACAGCGCCAATCTCGTGCTGATTAACCCCCGCGGCGACTACCACGGTTTCTTCAGGGCGCCGCTGGACCTGGCGAAGCTGAAACTGACCTACCGCTCTATTCGGGCGACCTGGGACTGAAACCGTCCGCGTGGTTGCTGCTGTTCGCTGGCGGCCGGGATGGGAGTCTTGCTTCCAGATGCTGTTCCAATTGCGCTGACACGCTGTTGAGTAACTCTGCAGCGTTTGACCCTGTTGCTGACTGCTCTGGTGCAGCAGCGCCCGCCAGCGGCAGGGCGCTAACCACAAGACGACTGACGGCCGCTTCCTGGGGGCCTGAATCCACGGCCAGCGCTGGCTGGCCGCTGGCTGACAGACTGAGCGTGGTAAACAGCAACAGCGCGGCTACTGGCCGCGGGGATGCCCGGTTCTGAATGGTCATGAATATCTCCCTACTGTGTCGCTTGGCACTCTAGGTGGTACCTGTTACCGAAATAGGTGCAAATGGTAACACTTATGCAGGAAAAGAAAGCATGAATTGTTACCTTTATCACTAAATGATGCCGCATCGGGCATAATTCAAGCCCGTAGAAGGGCATTAATTATATTTAATCTTTTGATATCGAACAATAACTTCACCGTTTGGCGCGGATTGCCCTCTACGGGCGCATGTTTGGCTTTGCATGAATGACTGGGTGGAAAAGTTACATTTACCGTAGGATTTCTCCAGGGCCCGGTTTTCCGGCGTGCGCCACGTGGTAATTCCGCTAGGAATACGGTTTAATCCACGACTCTCTGCCCACGATGAAGACGGATTGATCCCGCCTATGCCTGCGCCCCTGGTTCTTGTTGATGGATCTTCGTATGTCTACCGCGCTTATTACGCCCTCAACCGCACCGGTGGGCTGACTAACTCCAAAGGCCAAGCCACCGGTGCGGTCAAGATTGTCATCAGCATGCTGAGGCGCCTGCTGAAGGATTACCCCGAGTCGCCTGTCGCTGTGGTTTTTGACGCCAAGGGCAAAACCTTCCGGGATGACATGTATCCGGAGTACAAGGCCCAGCGGCCACCCATGCCCGACGACCTGCGAGAGCAGATTGAACCCATTCATGACATCGTTCAGGCCATGGGTCTGCCCTTTCTCTGCGTCGAGGGGGTGGAAGCGGATGATGTGATCGGCACCCTCGCCGTCGCCGCCAGCGAGGTTGGAACGAAGGTGGTCATTTCCACTGGCGACAAGGATATGGCCCAGTTGGTGAACGAGCACACCACCCTGGTCAACACCATGACGGACACGGTGATGGACTTCGCGGGGGTGGTAGAAAAGTTTGGCATTCCGGCGGACTTGATCATTGACCTGCTGGCGCTGATGGGTGACAAGGTCGACAATATTCCCGGTGTCGCAGGGGTGGGGGAAAAAACGGCCCTGGCCTTGCTCCGGGGCCTGGGTGGGCTTGATGAAATTTATGCGCAGCTGGACAAGGTCGCTGAACTCGATTTTCGGGGCGCCAATTCAATGGGCGCAAAACTGGCGGCGGAAAAGGAAAATGCCTATATGTCCTATGCGCTGGCGACGATCAAAACCGACGTGGAGCTGGATGTGACGCCCGCGGCGCTGGTTAACGCGGAGCCGGATAACAAGCGCCTGCTGGAGTGGTTTACCGAACTGGAATTCAACTCCTGGATAGAAGAACAGTTGGCGGCAACCGGCGGCACAGACAGCGTCGCCGAAGAGCTTGAGCGAGATTACGAGATCGTGCTGGAAGCGGGCCGTTTCCTGGAATGGCTGGAGCGATTGCGTTCTGCCGAGCTGTTTGCCTTCGACACCGAAACCACCAGCCTGGACTATATGCAGGCGCGCATTGTGGGGGTGTCCTTTGCGGTCGAGGAGGGCTGTGCTGCCTACGTGCCGGTGGCGCACGACTACGTCGGGGCGCCTGAGCAATTGGACCGGGACTGGGTGCTGGGGCAACTGCAGCCGCTGCTTGAGGATCCATTGCAGGCCAAAGTCGGTCAAAACCTGAAGTATGACGCCAGTGTGCTGGCCAACCACGCGATCACCCTGCGCGGGATTACCTTTGACACCATGTTGGAATCCTATGTGCTGAACTCCACGGCCACCCGCCACGACATGGACAGCCTGGCCCTGAAGTACCTGGGTCGCAGCACCATTCATTTCGAAGATGTGGCCGGTAAGGGCGCCAAACAGCTGCGTTTCGACCAGGTGAAAGTTGAAGAGGCAGGGCCCTATGCCGCCGAAGACGCCGACATCACCCTGAGCCTGCATCGCGTGCTGTGGCCGCGGTTGCAGGAGCAACCCAGGCTCAACAGCGTATTTACTGACATTGAGTTACCGCTGGTTCCGGTCCTGTCCAGGTTGGAACGCAACGGTGCGCTGATTAGCCGGGAGCTGTTGAACCGGCAAAGTGCTGAACTGGGGAAGCGCCTGCAGGAGTTGGAGCAGGAGGTACATCAACTGGCCGGGGGTGAATTCAACCTGGGCTCACCCAAACAGTTGGGAGAAATCCTGTTTGAAAAATTACAGCTGCCGGTGCTCAAGAAAACACCAAAAGGGGCTCCCTCAACGGCTGAAGAAGTACTGGCTGAACTGGCGCTGGACTATCCCTTACCCAAGCTGGTGCTGGAATATCGCAGCCTCAGCAAGCTCAAATCCACCTATACG
>JAPUKZ010000097.1 GCA_027295405.1 Gammaproteobacteria bacterium | reverse complement strand
AGCTGCTGAGTCAGGCCGAACACATCCACGATATGCACTTCATGCTGCAATTGGAAGTGGTGAACCGGCTGGCCGCCAGCCCCGGCAGCAAGGCCTGGGGAAAACTGGGCGTGATGGCGCAGTACCATTGCCAGGTAGACGCCCTGTTCGAGGTGCCTCCCAGCGCTTTCACCCCCATGCCCAGGGTACAGTCTGCCATCGTCAGGCTGGTGCCGAACCCCGCCGGCAACCGCGACCCCGTGCAGGAACAGCGTCTGCGGCGAGTGGTGCAGGCAGCCTTCGCCCAGCGCCGAAAAACCCTGCGCAACACCTTGCGTGATCTGGTTGGCGTGCAACAATTGGAGGACTTGGGAATAGCGCCGACTGCGCGCGCGGAAACCCTGAGCCTGCAACAATTTCTGGCCATCAGTGAGCTTGTGGAAGAACAGGGATAGGGGGACCGGGTCAAACCATGGCGACTTACGCGGTCGGTGATATACAGGGATGCATCAAACCCTTGAAATGCCTGCTCAAGCAGGTGTCGTTCAACTGGGAAGAGGATCGCCTGTGGTTGGTGGGCGACCTGGTCAATCGCGGCCCGGATTCCCTCAAGACCTTGCGCTATGTGTACAAACACCGTGACCGCATCACTATGGTGCTGGGCAACCACGATCTGCACCTGCTGGCGGTGGCCAATGGTCTGCGCAAGAAAAACCGCTTCGACACCCTGGACAAGTTGCTACTCGCCTCCGATCGCGAGGAGTTGCTGGACTGGTTGCGACAGCAACCCCTGATGCATTCAGCCCAGGGCTATACCCTGGTACACGCCGGCTTGCCGCCGATGTGGACACTGGCGCAGGCCCATAACTATGCCCGCGAGGTCGAGACCGCCTTGCGCGGACCCGACTACCGCAAATTTCTGGCAAGCATGTACGGCGATACTCCGCGCCGCTGGAAGGAATCCCTGTGCGGCTACGACCGCTTGCGCCTCATTACCAATTACCTGACGCGCATGCGATTTGTCTATCCCAATGGCTCCCTCGATATGGCTAGCAAGGGTTCAAAGCCGAACCCCGGATGCAAGGTAGCGCCCTGGTTCAGCGACAAGGGCCGGGAAACCAAAAAAGAACGCTTGATCTTTGGGCACTGGGCGGCGCTGGAGGGTCGGGCCAAAGGTAAAAACCTCTACCCCACCGATACCGGCTGTGTCTGGGGGGGCAAACTGAGCATGTATTGCCTGGACAATCAGCAGTGGCATTCCTGTGACTGCAACTGAGCTGGAGGTTTATCTGGTCGGTGGCGCGGTACGCGACCGACTACTGGGAGTTCCCTTCAGGGAGCGGGACTGGGTTGTCGTCGGCGCCCAGGCAGACCAATTACTGGCACTGGGCTATCGCCAGGTCGGCAGGGATTTTCCCGTATTCCTGCACCCGGAAACCGGGGAAGAGTACGCGCTGGCCCGCACCGAGCGGAAAAGTGGCCACGGTTACACCGGCTTCGTGGTTAACAGTGACCCCTCAGTCACCCTGGAGGAAGACCTGTACCGACGCGACCTGACCGTCAATGCGATCGCCGAGGACGCGCAGGGCCAGCTGATCGACCCCTACGGCGGGCAGCAGGATTTACAGGCGCGGATTCTGCGGCATGTGTCCGGGGCGTTCGTCGAGGACCCACTGCGGGTTTTACGGGTGGCACGATTCGCGGCCCGCTACGCCCATCTGGGATTTACTATCGCCGGGGACACGCTTGAACTGATGCGGCAAATTTCTGCCAGCGGCGAGCTGCAACACCTGCCCGGCGAACGCATCTGGCAGGAACTGGAACGGGCCCTCGGTGAAGCTTCACCCCAGGTTTTCTTTACCACCCTTGGCGACTGCGGCGCGCTGCAGGCGCTGTTCCCGGACTGGCAGATTCAGTCCGCGCACCTGCAACAGCTACAGCGTTCCGCTGAAATTACCAGCGCCAGCTCGATTCGCTTCGCCGCCCTGACCGCCGGCCTGGAGCTCGAACAGCTGCGCAGCCTGTGCCGGCAACTGCGCGCACCTAATAGCCACCGGGAACTGGCGCTACTGTGTTGCCAAACGGGTGCTAGTGCAAATGTGCCTGGGCCGCTGGCAACGCTCGAACTGCTGGAACACACCGATGCCTGGCGCCGGCCGGACCGTTTCGAGGATTTTCTGAGCGCATGTGCTGTGATTTACCAGTTACAGACAGCGCGCGCTGACTACTTGCGCCTGGCGCTGGGCCGGTGCCAGCGCATCGATACCAAACCGTGGCGGGATGCCGGCGTGAGGGGCACCGACATCGGTGCTAATATCCGCCGCGAACGCCTGCGAATTCTGGAGGAGCTGGATGCCGAGCGAGAATAAGGTAGCCCTGGTGACTGGCGGCGCGCAGCGACTCGGTGCGGAAATTTGCCGCCGGCTACACGCCGCGGGATACAGCATAGCCCTGCACTACCGCCACTCCGAATTGGCTGCCGGCGAACTGGCCAGCGAGCTCAATGCCTTGCGGCCGGAATCCTGTCGCAGCTACCGCGAAGCGCCATTTTTCCTCCTACATCACCGGGCAGGTACTGGCAGTGGATGGGGGAGTGAGCCTGAGTGGCTGACCCTACGCGGCCGGGCACTGCGGGGGGAGATCGTTTACCGCTATTGGTGACTAGGTTTCCGCGCTGGAAATCTGCCGATCCTGCCACTCAAAATCTACCCGCCACACGTTTTGGCGGCTGGCATAGTCTGCCCAGAGTTGGGCGTAGCACAACCCCGCTACCGGGTGCAGAGCCGTGGGCACTAACTCCGCTAACGGACCCAGTACGTGGGCATTTTCCAGAATCTCGGGGCGCGGCAGTTCCACCCCGGCAATGCAGCCAACCTTATCGGCGTAACAGAGAATATCAATATCCAGGTTGCGGGGGCTGAAACGCTCCGCCCCGGGTTCGCGGCCTTTGCTGTATTCCAGTTGCCGCAACCAACTCGCCAACTCCACCACCGGCATGTCGGTGTACACGGCCACCGCCAGGTTGTAGAAGCGGTCACCACTAAAGCCCAGTGCCTCACTCTCGTAGACGGAAGATAATTCCAGCGCGCCGAACTGCGCCTGCAGGGCGTCCAGCCCAGCGCAAATATGGTCGGTGCGTGCGGTATTGCTACCGACGTTGAGATAAACCAGAGTCATTCAACTGACACTGCCGCGCTCGATCAGCACCCCGACATCCGCTGCGGCGGGCACCGCTCCCGGCTTGCCCAGACGCAAGCGCAGCCAGCCCACCTTGAACTCGTCCTGCAGCAGTTGCGCGATCTGCTCGGCCAGGGATTCCAGCAGCTCGAAATGCTGGTTCTCTATCAATTCCAGCAGGCGATCTGAGATCGCCTTGTAATCCAGGGTCGTCGAAAACTCGTTGGCCGCCGCGGTAGCCGCCACATCCGTCGCCATCTCCAGGTCGATGCTCAGGGTTTGCCGAACCTGTTGTTCCCAGTCATAAATGCCAATAAAAGTGTCAATACGCAGGTCGCGGATGTAAACGATATCCATAACTTAGCCCGCCTCTGCCGCCCGACCCGGGGGGCCCAATTCTTGCATCGGCCAGCGCGGCCGCACCCGAGTCTCGGTGACATCTCGATCGCCCTGCAGCAAGCGCTGGCAGCCGGCATAGGCAATCATGGCGCCATTATCGGTGCAGTAGCGCGGCGCGGGATAAAATACCCGGGCCTCAATCTTGTCCAGCGCCGTACGCAGCTGTTCCCGCAATTGCAAGTTGGCGCTGACACCGCCGGCAATGACCAACGTGTGCAACTGCTCCTGTTGCAGGGCCCGCCGGCACTTGATGATCAGGGTGTCGATCACCGCATCCTGGAAAGCCCAGGCGATATCGGCACGGGTTTGCGCATCAGCTCCATCCCGACCACCGTGGTCCTCCAGTGTGTTCAGGGTGAAGGTCTTGAGCCCGCTGAAACTGAAATCCAGGCCGGGTCGATTCACCATGGGCCGCGGAAACTTAAAGCGACCGGCCCGGCCCTGTTCCGCCAGGCGCGCAACATGGGGGCCTCCCGGATAGGGTTCTCCCAGCATTTTGGCGACCTTGTCAAAGGCCTCCCCCGCTGCGTCGTCCAGCGATTCACCCAGCTGCCGATACAGGCCGATACCGTCCACACGCACCAACTGGGTGTGCCCCCCCGATACCAGCAGTGCGACGAAGGGGTAGGCGGGCTTATCCTCCTCCAGCATGGGTGCCAGCAAGTGCCCTTCCATATGATGGATACCCAGCGCGGGTATACCCCAGCCCAGTGCCAACCCGCGCGCCAGGCTGGCGCCCACCATCAGTGCACCGACCAGACCGGGTCCGGCAGTATAGGCAATACCATCAATCATGCCGGGTTCGCAGCTGGCCTCGGCCAGCACTTCCCGGATCAGGGGCAGCGCCTTGCGCACATGATCGCGCGAAGCCAGCTCCGGGACCACACCGCCATATTCCGCATGCACGGCTATCTGGCTGTAGAGCGCATCCGCCAGCAAACCGCGTTCGTTGTCGTACAGCGCAACCCCGGTTTCGTCGCAGGAGGTTTCTATGCCCAGAACCAGCATGTTTGGCTCCGTTCTTCTAAATCGGGGGATGATAGCAGATGGGGCTTGCACGGGCATCGTGGAACCGCTAGCAGGTACTCAAAACCCCCCTTTGCAATATGCCGGAGATCAGGATAAACTGCGCGCCCTTTACCGCTGCGAGCCCCGAATTTATTGGCCTGCAGCCACAAACGGACAACCCAGACGATTAACTACAGGTAACGCTTTAATGCCATCCATCAAGATCAAGGAAAATGAACCTTTTGACATCGCCCTGCGTCGCTTCAAGCGCTCGTGCGAGAAAGCCGGGGTGCTGGCTGAAATTCGTAAGCGCGAGCACTACGAGAAACCCACCACCGTGCGCAAGCGCGCCGCCGCTGCCGCAGTAAAGCGTCACGCCAAGAAGGTGTCCCGGGAAAACAAAAAGCGGGTTCGCCTCTACTAGCGGATGAGCGACACCTCTCCCACAACTCTCACAACATCGCTCACAGAGACGATCAAGGCGGCCATGAAGGCAGCCATGAAAGCCAAAGACAAGCCCCGCCTGACCACCATTCGCCTTATCCGGGCAGATTTCAAGCGCATTGAAGTGGACGAACGCATCGAGATCGATGACCAACGTGCCCTGGCCGTGATGGACAAAATGGTGAAGCAGCGTCGCGATTCCGCCCGGCAGTTCAGTGACGCGGGTCGCAGCGACCTGGCGGATCAGGAAAACTACGAAATCGGCGTCATCCAGGAATTTCTTCCCACCCAATTATCCGCGGCGGAAATCTCCAGCCTGATTGACGCGGCCATAGCAGCCACCGGCGCTTCTGGCATGCAGGGCATGGGGCCGGTGATGGGCCAACTGAAACCGCAGCTGCAAGGCCGGGCCGATATCGGCCAGGTCAGCCAACTGGTCAAGCAGCGCCTCAGCTAGAACCCCGCGGCGGCAGGTCTTCGAGCCTGGCCGCAGGCAAGCCGGGAACTTCTGGCAGGGCTTACTTATCTACTACACTAACCGCTGATATACGACACGCTGATACACTACACTAGGTTATGGCCGGGCGAATTCCCCAATCCTTCATTGATGATCTGCTGGATCGGGCGGATATTGTTGAAGTTGTGGATCGCCGGGTCAAATTGAAGAAAACCGGCAAGAACTACTCTGCCCGCTGTCCTTTCCACGACGAAAAAACCCCTTCTTTCAGCGTCAACCCCGACAAGCAGTTCTACTACTGCTTCGGTTGCGGCGCCGGCGGCAATGCGCTGGGCTTTCTCATGGATTACGAGAACCTGGACTTTCCGCGAGCGGTGGAAACCCTGGCGGATTCCGTGGGCCTGCAGGTACCGCATGAAGAGACTGCTCCCAGCCAGGCGCAGCGCGGCCAGCGCGAACTGTATCCACTGCTGGAGGAAGTGGCCGCCTTTTATCAACAGCAACTGCGCCAGCACCCGCAAAAATCCGAGGCGGTGGACTACCTCAAGGGCCGTGGGCTGAACGGTGCTATCGCCAAACGGTACGATATGGGCTTTGCGCCACCGGGCTGGCATAACCTGCTGAGTAAACTGGGCACCGATGAAACCCGCAAATCCCAACTCCTTAAAACCGGCATGCTGGTGACCAATGAGGCAGGTCGCACTTACGACCGCTTCCGCCACCGGGTGGTATTCCCCATACGTGACCAGCGCGGCCGGGTAATCGCCTTCGGCGGCCGGGTACTGGGGGATGACAAACCCAAGTACCTGAACTCGCCCGAAACGGAGATATTCCACAAAGGGCGAGAATTGTACGGCCTGTACCAGGCGCGCCAGGCCAACCGCCAGTTGCAGCGAATTATCGTGGTGGAAGGCTATATGGACGTGATTGCGCTGGCCCAGCATGGCATCAGCAATGCCGCCGCCACCCTGGGCACCGCCACCAGCCAAATCCACCTGGACAAGATTTATCGCCTGTGCCCAGAGGTGGTGTTTTGTTTCGATGGCGATGACGCCGGCCGCAAGGCCGCCACCCGGGCCCTGGAAAATGCCCTGTCCTGTATGCAGGATGGCCGCCAGGCCCGTTTCCTGTTTCTGCCCGAGGGTGAGGACCCGGATACCCTGGTGCGCAGCCAGGGCGCGGAAAAATTCAAGCAGCTGGTGGAAAATGCCACCCCGCTGGAGCAGTTCCTGTTCGACAGCCTCGGCCAGGGCCTGGATCTGGACAGCATGGATGGCCGCGCCCGACTCAGCAAACTGGCAGCCCCGCTGTTAGCCAAGATTCCAGTCGGGGTTTACAAGCAACTGATGTTCAAGGCCCTGGCCCAGCGCACCGGGCTGGACGCCGAGGCCCTGCAAGAACTGGTAGGTATTCCCCCGCCGGCGCCACCAGAGCCCCCCCAGCGGGTACCAACAGCCAAACCCCGGCGCCGCACCGCCCTGGCCAGCTCCCCCACCGGTTTCGGCAACCTGACCCAGTCTGCCACGGCCCTGCTGCTACATCGGCCGGATATTGCCGGGCGGGTGGGTGATTTTAATGCCTTGCGGGAGCTGGAAGGGGACGATATTGCCCTGCTGATCGAACTGCTGGAATTGCTGCAGCGCCGCCCGGAATCCAATACGGCCATGATTTTGGGCCACTGGTATGGCACCCCGGCCGGGGAGCGACTCAACCAGCTGGCCAGCCAGGAACGGCTGATTCCAGCGGAAGGCATTGAAAAACAGTTTCACGACACCATAGAGTTACTTATGCAACATCCAAAACGGCAAAATTTGGATGCGCGAGTCGACAAACTTAAGGACAAGAACTACGCTGAAATCAGCGAGCTGGAAAAGCTGGAGATTATCCAGGGGCTGCAGGAAAAGCAGCGTTTGGATCAGGAACGCGGCAAATAACCACTAATCATAAAAGTAGTTCCCAGCACGGGGCCTAATTCCAAATCGTTATTTAGTAGTGCCGACTAGTATTGTTCGGTTATAATGGACGGCTAACTTTTGTTTAGATATTACCCAGTTGAAAATTAAAGGTGCCCAATTGATGAATGACGTGGTTCAGCAACAATCCCGTCTGAAGGATCTTATTGCCAAAGGCAAGGAACAAGGCTTCCTGACCTATGCCGAGGTGAACGACCACCTGCCCGAGGACATTTCTGATCCCGATCAGGTCGAAGACATCATACAGATGATCAACGACATGGGCATCCAGGTTTTTGAGGTTGCCCCCGACACCGACACCCTGCTGATTACCGAGGGTGACAGCTCCGCTGACGACATTGCTGCCGCCGAGGCCGCCGCCGCCCTGGCCGCGGTGGAAACCGAAGCCGGCCGGACCACAGATCCGGTGCGCATGTACATGCGCGAAATGGGCACTGTGGAACTGCTGACCCGCGAGGGCGAGATTGTTATCGCCAAGCGCATCGAGGAAGGCATCCGCGAACTCCTGGCCGCACTGGCCCATTACCCCGGCGCGGTAAAATCGATTATTGATGAATACGACAAGGTAGCCACCAATGAACGCCGTCTCGCCGACGTGCTGATTGGTTACCTTGACCCCGCCGACCACGTCCCCTCCGCCGCCGAGGCTGCGGCGGCCGCCACCGCCAAGGCGGAAGGCGGCGGCAGCGATGACGACGATGATGAGGAAGAGGATACCGGCCCCGATCCGGTAGAAGCCAAGAAGCGCTTCACCGCCCTGAAACGCGCCTACCACAAGGCAGAGAAGTCCATCGCCAGGGAAGGTCGCAACGGCAAGACCGCGCACAGGAACCAGGAAAAACTGGGCGAAGTGTTCAAGTTTTTCAAACTGACGCCGCGCGTGTTTGACCCCCTCACCGAAGAGGCCCGCAGGGTTCTGCTGGCGGTACGCACCCAGGAGCGTGAAATCATACGCCTGTGCGTCAAGGTCTGCGACATGCCCCGGGTCGAGTTTATCCAGAGCTTCCAGGGCAGCGAGTCGGACCTGAAATGGTTGAGCAAACACATCCGCAGCAAGAAAGAATATGGGGCGAAACTGACCCTGCAAAAAGACAACATCCTGCGCTGCCAGCGCAAGATCGGTGCCACTGAAAAGCAGTCCGGTCTCCGGGTGGCCGAGATCAAGGAAATCAACCGCCGTATGTCCATGGGTGAAGCCATGGCACGCCGGGCCAAGAAAGAAATGGTAGAGGCCAACCTGCGCCTGGTGATTTCTATCGCCAAGAAGTACACCAACCGTGGCCTGCAATTCCTTGACCTGATCCAGGAGGGCAACATCGGTCTGATGAAGGCGGTGGACAAGTTTGAATACCGCCGCGGCTACAAGTTCTCCACCTATGCCACCTGGTGGATTCGCCAGGCCATTACCCGTTCCATCGCCGACCAGGCCCGCACCATCCGGATTCCGGTGCACATGATTGAGACTATTAACAAGCTCAATCGAATCTCCCGTCAGATGCTACAGGAAATGGGTCGCGAACCCACCCCCGAGGAACTGGGTGAGCGCATGGATATGCCGGAAGACAAGGTACGCAAGGTACTCAAGATCGCCAAGGAGCCCATCTCGATGGAGACGCCCATCGGTGATGATGAGGATTCGCACCTTGGTGACTTCATTGAGGATGCCACCATCTCCTCACCGGTAGACTCCGCCACGGGCTCTGGCCTGCATGAGGCAACCAAGGACGTGCTGGCCGGCCTCACTGCCCGCGAAGCCAAAGTGCTGCGTATGCGTTTCGGTATCGACATGAATACTGACCACACCCTTGAGGAAGTGGGCAAGCAGTTCGATGTAACCCGTGAGCGTATCCGCCAGATTGAAGCGAAGGCCCTGCGCAAGCTGCGCCATCCGACCCGTTCGGACCACCTGCGAAGTTTCCTCGACGAGTAAGCCACAGCATCTTTCCACATAGCATGGGGGGGACTATAATCCCCCGCTCTTCTTTTGGGGCCCATAGCTCAGCTGGTTAGAGCATCCGACTCATAATCGGCAGGTCGAAGGTTCAAGTCCTTCTGGGCCCACCATCTTATTGTTTTTTATAGCTTTTTTATAAGAATGATCTGCCGACTCTGAGCAAAGAGCGGCCGATCGGAATCGGTGGGTGTAAAGGTATTGGGGGCGTAGAACTCCTTTCACCCTCCCAAAACTGTGTGGGGTGGCCTGGTGAGGGCGTCGCGCGTGCGGGAAGCTGGGTCAACGAGCAATCAGAGGCCTTTCTGCCCCCCTTTCCACCTACCAATGCCATACCTGATCGTACCGATCGAGCACTCCGACTACATCATCCCGCGAGATATGTTCCAGACCAGAAATCAGCTCATCCCGCTGTATTCCTCGAGCCTGCAGGTCGTCATCCATCACATAGACAGTAACGCCTTTCTCCATGAGTGAGCTAAGGTCCCCCGCCAGCTGCGGTGGCTGAGTTTGAGGTTCGTCGCCAAACCTCAGTCCGGCCGCGTCCTGACCCTTTACCGCGTAGTTCACGGCACTGCCCCGTAACAGGACATCCAGATCTGCTCCAGCCCCTTTCATGGCATGACTGAGCCATACGACGGTATCGTCCTGCTCCTCAAGCGTCGCACGGTAGGCAGTCGCGATCACATTTAGTACCTTCATCGCTGCTCCTCCCTATTTTGTTGGAATGACCAGGGTGTTATCTGAGCCTTCCGCAAACGCCCAGAAGTCCGCCGGTGACCCCCGGCGTACGCCCTCAATCGCTTCACCCATGCCACGCTCGTCCACACAGAGTCCGCAGTTGACCCAATCCAGCGTGCCGCCATTGTCGGCCGCCGATTGCATCAGCGCAGCGATGTATTTTCGGGGTAGTGGGTGATTTTCCTCCTCCACATCCCGGCCATGGACGGCATTAGGGTGCGCCTCTTGCAGAGCAAAAGGCAGACTCACTGCTCCCTCGTAGGCGAACACGTTGATGTTGTAGCCACGCTTAGCGGCGATATCCAGTAGCCGGAACGCGGTCGTGCTACGGGCGTTCTCGAAAGGCGGGTCCATGAGTGCAAACGTGAGGGTTTTGTTTTCAGCCATCGTCCTATCCTCCAATCAGTGCCATATCACCTTACTGCCATCTGCCAGGTGGTCGACAATCACCTCCAGCGACGCGGGTTTTATACCATCCGCGAGTTGTGCATTGCCGATACCACGTTCCCGCAGCGCGAAGTCATCGACCAGCACCTCCACACCACTGGCTGTCAGAGGTTCAAAATCCGTGGTTTCGGCGCCAGCGCGAGCGGTCAGAGCGCCGTTTTGTAGAAAAAAGAGCGTTACCTTGTGTCCGGTCTGTGCAAGTTCGCCGGCTAGCCAGCAAACCCCCTCTACATCGCTGCATTCAAACGGATCGCGTGACTCTATCAACAGATAATTACTCATTGTTTTCCTCCTTGCCTGAACCGCATCACCAGAACCCCATCTTTCAAGTATAGAAGACGCTCACCGCAGCGAAGGCATAAACTCTTCGCCGGTATCGACAAGTTAACTGCTTCGGGGGAAAAGAAACCTGCCGCCTATATTTATGCTACAGCCACTCCCCACTGACTGAACGTACCTTCCCTGAGACTTCGGTAATGGCCGGCTGATACCAGGTGACGACCCAGATTGAATAGATTGTAAACGGCTGCATGGACGCCAAGAAATCGCTGTGCCTGCCCCATCGATTTGAACCTGTCCCTTCTGAAAATTCGATCGTGCTGAATTTATTGACCATTTTCAGCAACCCATGAAAGATGGCAGCCATGTCAATTCTTCACCTCGTAGTCACATTTATACATTCACTATTCAAAACTCGGCGTCAGTTAGTGCTGGAAAACCTGGCGCTCAGGCAACAAGTAGCATTGCTTCGGCAATCGGTGAAGCGCCCTCGTGCAACGCCCGCAGACAAGCTGTTTTGGATACTCTTTTCTCGGTATGTGGATGGCTGGCGTAACACACTGCATGCCCTACACCCGGATACCATTGTTCGCTGGCATCGCTATGGCTTCCGTCAATATTGGCGCTGGAAAAGCCGAGGTCCTAAGCCGGGACGACCCGCTATCGATACAACCCTACGCAGGCTGATCCGGGATATGCAGTCAACCCACATAGGCTGGGGTGCGCCCCGAATCCATGGGGAACTGCTCAAACTGGGCATTGAGGTATCCCAAGCAACCGTTTCAAAATATATGCCACGTACGAAAAAACCGCCTTCGCAAACCTGGCGAACGTTTCTCGAAAACCACGCCGACTGTATAGCTGGTATTGATTCCTTCACCCTCCCGACTGCCACATTTCGCATTCTCTATGTATTTATCGTGCTCAGCCACGACCGCCGGCAAGTGGTCCATTTCAACGCGACCGAGCACCCCACAGCTCAATGGACAGCGCAGCAGCTAGTGGATGCATTTCCATTTGATTCCGCGCCACGCTATCTATTGCGTGATCGGGATGCGATATACGCTGAAAAGGTTCAGCGACGGATCAGGAGCCTGGGCATAGACGAGGTCATCACCGCGGCTCGCTCGCCATGGCAGAACCCGTATGTCGAACGCATTATCGGTTCCATCCCTCGAGATTGTCTGGATCACGTCATTGTTCTCAACGAGCGGCACCTACGCAGAATCCTTCGCGAATACTTCACCTATTACCATACCAGCAGAACTCACTTGTCTTTAAACAAGGATCCGCCCGAATCTCGGGCAGTAGAGTCAGTAGTATCTGGAAACATCGTAGCATTGCCTCGCGTAGGAGGGCTTCATCATCGTTACACGCGGATTGCTGCATAGACCGGCTAAGTTCTGCGGGTTATCGAGTTAACGATTTAGTTTTCAGAAGGGACAGGCGTTAACCGATGTGAGGGTCCCCGTTACCCATCGTATAGGCAATGAAAACGAGGGGTGGACCTATGCCAAATCGCTGTTAACGTTTGAACAGACATCGCTTGCTCGCGTGAGTGAGTCGAAAACGATGTTGGCGAAATTCAAATCTCTCGCGA
>JAPUKZ010000096.1 GCA_027295405.1 Gammaproteobacteria bacterium | reverse complement strand
GGTCTTCTCAGGCTTCCAATCGAACTGGCCCACTCCACCTGGGGAGTGTGGATACTGAGCCATGCGGACTTGCGTACTACCGCCCGGGTCCGGGTGTTCCGCGATTTCCTCCACGAAACCCTGGGCGCCATGAAACCGTTGATCGAAGGGCAACAGTCGAGCTTCGTGGGGAAACAGGCGCGGTAACGCGGCGAGACCGACTGAGAATCGGTAGGCCGGCGCGCTACCCTTCCTCTTCCTCCTCCTCTTCCTCCTCTTCCCGGGGGGCTAATTTAGTTCGGTGCAACCCGGGCAGCTTAATGTGCATCGCCGTCCAGTAGGGAATCCACACATTGGGCTCTTCGTGAAACTCCAACCGCAGCCCTTCCCGGTCCTCGTGCACCGTCCAGGTATTACCAGAATCATCGGTGTATTGGTCACCGGGCATGGCATCGTCCTGGAGAAGAACCTGTTCAATACAACCTTGAAGGAGTTTGGACATCAATCTTTCCTCTGCGCTACACCGTCCCTGGTGTGAAGCACACTTTAATTTGGGGTTCAGAAGCCAGTATAGCCGTCGCGGCGGCGATTTGCCGCATATCTCAATCCCCGCTGAATACTGGCCACAACTCGACAATCCCCCCACCGTCGAAGGCGGCGGTTCCTGCGCCCGGACCAAGGTACTGTCCGACCTGCGCGGCCCAACCTGCGCGGCCCAACCTGCGCGGCCTGACCTGCGCGGCCCAACCTGCGCGGTCCGTACCTACCATCGGCATGACCGCGCGCTACAACTTCCAGCGGTGCCTTCCCTCTCTTCTTCATACCGCCCACTGTTCCCTCCCGGGAATTGTGCGCTATACTTTTAAATAAGGCACTTCCGCGGGGGAAACTCGCGGTGCGTTCGGTTGCCAAAGAATATTGCTTGGTGGTTCAGGCCGAGACGGCCGGGCGGAGGCTGGCTGGTTCGCCTGGTATGCGTCTTGTCCCGACACCGGGTTCCAGAACACGAAATTACAACCGCAAGGAGTGACAGCGATGAATGCCGCAAGCGATGTGAGTGGACCGTCAGCCAACCTGCCCCTGGTGAGAAGTGTGCCCGCATCTCAACCCTTCACCTGGATCAGCAAGGGCTGGGACGACCTGCTCCATCACCGGGGCGCGAGCCTGGCCTACGGCGCCCTGGTGTCCATATTGGGCGGTATGATTCTGATGTACCAACGTCATCCCTTTTTTCTCGCCGCTGCAATCTCCGGCTTTATGCTGATCGGCCCGATCATGGCCGCAGGCTTGTGTGAGCTATCCCGACGGCGGACCAGGGGCAAGTTGTCAAATTTCAATACCTCGCTGAAAACACTGCGCATTCATCGCCGGAGTTTAACGCGCTTTGCCACTACGCTGCTGCTTTGCAGCATCGGCTGGTTTCTCCTCTCCAGCATGCTGCTTTACGCGGCTTTCGGCAGTGTTGGTCCGAGGCTCGAAGATACAGTATGGGGCGACGTACTTCGCACCTTAACCCTGGCCCAGTTCCTTGCCTATCTGCTGATCGGTGGCATCTTGTCCTGTGTTGTGTTTGCTCTCTCGGTAGTGACTGTGCCGATGATTGTCGATCGCAATGCTGATGCGGTCACAGCGATGCGCACCAGTCTCCGCGTGTCCCTGGTGGCGGATCTGCCGGCAATGATCGTGTGGGGTACCCTGTGCGTGATCCTCGTTGCCATCGGCTTCATGACTTATATGGTGGGTATGGTGGTGGTCTTCCCGCTGTTGGGCCACGCCACCTGGTACGCCTACCTCGACCTGGTGGAATAGCCACTAACCGGGTCAACACCAGGTTGCAGTCCGAGATCTCCCAGGGAACGGACGTCGTTTGTTTGGCACTGACAAACGACCTAAGTCCTTGAAAAATATGACCGGAAGGGCCGGAATTGGCACCACAACCACTACACCCCAGTGTGACCAGACCATCTCCATATCTTATTGATTAATAAGGTTTTAATAGCATTTTTCTCCTCCAGAAATGCCGAAATCCTACCCCACCGACCGCCTTTTCGGCAGCCACGAGTTGCGTGAGCCCACTCTTATCTGATTAAAAATGCAGACCTTGAAGTTTGCGTGTAGACTTACTTCTATGCTCAACATCCGCTGGGGGATTGCGCACCATTTCGCGCCTGCTCATGGCGATTGGGACGAATGGGGCGACCGATGTACAAAGTTGGTTTGAGTCTGATAGCGGCGCTGTTGGCCACTGTGGTCGCAGCCAGGCTGGCATTTGAAGCAACCGTTAATACCGCCAGCGAGCCCGTCAATCAACCCTGGGCTCAAGGCACCATGCAGTTTGTTACCTGGAACCACGAGAAGTGGAGCGCCTGGATTCGCGACGACGCCTTCGAGCAGCTTCCGCAAAATACGGACAAGTGGAACCGCCACACCAATGCCAGCCTTGCCTTTATCGATTGGGAAGGCAGAGCCTGGCAGGCAAAAATTGACGGTGATGACTTTTTGCTGGCCCACCGGGGCGACTGGGCGGGAGCCACCGAACGTGCGGTTGCCATCCGCTATCGCGATTGGCAGGGTAAAAATAAGCTGCGAACTACAGTTCAATTGAGGCGCTAATACAAGGATAACTAGTAAGAATAACTAGTAAGGATAACAATAAGTGTGACTGCCATTTCGAGCTATCTCTCAGCCGGCTTAAAAAATGCGGGCGTTTTCTCTGCGCTGTGGCTATGCGCCCACTCTGCCTTTGCTCTTGAGTGGGATATGCGCGAAGGTGTCACCGATATGAGTCAGCGCATCCAGACACTGCATCAGCTCAGTCTGGGAATCTGCATCGTCCTCAGCATCATCGTCTTCGGCACGATCTTTTACACGCTCTTTGCTCACCACCGCTCAAGGCGGTCAAAAGCGGCCGATTTTCACGAGAACACGCTAGTGGAACTGATCTGGACCGTGATCCCGATCCTGATCCTGGTCGGCATGGCCATACCGGCGACATCCACCTTGATAGATATCGAAGACAACAGCGATGCGGATCTCACTGTCCTTATCACCGCCTCCCAGTGGAAATGGCACTACCACTATGTGGAAGCGGACTTCGGTTTTTACAGCAATCTCTCCACTCCCCAAGCTCAGATAGACAACCTTGAACCCAAGGATGAAAACTACTTGCTGGAGGTAGACAAGCCCCTGGTGCTGCCCACCCACAAGAAGGTCCGTTTTCTGACCACGTCCAAAGACGTGATTCACTCCTGGTGGGTGCCGGACTTTGCGGTAAAACAAGACGCTATACCGGGGTATATCAACGAGGCCTGGACCCGGGTCGGCCAGTCCGGTGTGTACCGAGGGCAGTGCACAGAGCTGTGCGGTAAGGGCCACGCCTTTATGCCGGTGGTTGTGGAAGTGAAACCCGAGGCGGAATTCGACAGTTGGATCGAGCAGCAACGACTGGCCATCGCTCTCGCCTCAGAGACCGCGGTGGCCGATCGCAACAAGACCTGGTCCATGGCGGAACTGTTACCTCGGGGCGAGGAGGTTTTCCTGGAACATTGCGCCACCTGCCACCAGCCGGGGGGCCTGGGTCAAGCCGGCAGGTACCCGGCCCTGGCGGGCAGCCCCATTACCACCGGAGCTATCGAAAAGCACATAGATCGGGTGATGAACGGCAAGGCCGATACCGAGATGCAAGCCTGGGCGCCACAACTTTCCGATCTGGACCTGGCCGCGGTAATGACCTATGAGCGCAATGCCTGGGGCAACAATACCGCTGACCTTATCCAGCCCTTGACTGTTTATCTGACCCGCTAGTCATGAGTACGCACGCAGAAATCGAAACTACGCGTCGTCATCCACTGCTGGCATTTCTCGCCCGCTGGTTACTGACCACCAACCATAAGGAAATAGGTACTCTCTATCTGTGGCTCAGTTTCACCCTGTTTTTCATTGCCGGGGCCCTGGCGATGCTTATTCGCCTGGAACTGTTCCAACCCGGCATCCAATTTACCGAGCCCAATTTCTACAACCAGCTGGTGACTCTGCACGGCCTGGTTATGGTCTTTGGCGCGGTCATGCCCGCTTTTGTGGGCCTGGCCAACTGGATGATTCCCCTGATGATCGGCGCACCGGATATGGCGCTGCCGCGACTGAATAATTTCAGTTTCTGGATTCTACCCTTCGCCTTTGCCCTACTGCTCAGCTCGCCCTTTATAGAAGGCGGCGCCCCCAACTTTGGCTGGACCTTCTACGCCCCCTTATCAACCACCTATGGACCGCCGAGCACGGACTTTTTTATTTTTGGTGTTCACTTAATGGGGATCTCGTCGGTGCTGGGGTCGATCAACATTATCGTCACCGTCTTCAACTTGCGAGCGCCGGGCATGACCTTGATGAAGATGCCACTATTCGTCTGGACCTGGTTAATCACCGCCTTCCTGCTGATTATGGTGATGCCGGTATTGGCCGGCCTCGTCACTATGATGCTCACCGATCGCCATTTTGGCACCAGTTTTTTTAGCGCCTCCGGTGGTGGCGATCCAGTGCTGTTCCAGCATATTTTCTGGTTCTTTGGGCACCCCGAAGTCTACATCATGATCTTGCCGAGCTTCGGTATCGCCTCAGAGATTATTCCCACCTTCGCGCGCAAGAAGTTGTTCGGTTATCACTCCATGGTCTATGCGACCGCGTCGATTGCATTTCTGTCCTTTATTGTCTGGGGCCATCATATGTTCACCACGGGTATGCCGCTCTTCGGTGAACTGTTCTTTATGTACGCGACCATGTTGATCGCTGTGCCCACGGGAGTGAAGGTATTTAACTGGGTGGCGACCATGTGGCGCGGCTCCATCACGCTGGAAACCCCGATGTTGTTTGCCGTGGGTTTTGTGGTCCTGTTCAGTATTGGCGGTTTCTCCGGATTGATGCTGGCCCTGGTACCCGCCGATTTTCAGTACCACGATACTTTTTTTGTCGTGGCGCACTTCCACTATGTGTTATACCCGGGCGCCATCTTTGGCACCATGGCAGCGGTTTACTACTGGCTGCCCAAGTGGACCGGCCATATGTACGACGAGCGACTGGGCAAGCTCCATTTCTGGAGCGCGCTGATCGCCGTCAACCTGACGTTTTTCCCCATGCATTTTTCCGGCCTCGCCGGCATGCCGCGGCGCATTGTGGATTACTCCCTGCAATTTGCCGACTTCAACATGGTGTCCAGCATTGGTGCCGGTATGCTGGGTTTAACCCAGGTGCTGTTCCTGTATATCGTGATTAAAACCATTCGCGGCGGCGAGAAGGCGAGTGACCAGGTTTGGGAGGGTGCGGAAGGCCTGGAGTGGACGGTCCCGTCTCCGGCACCGCTGCACACTTTCGAGACGCCGCCACTGTTTCAACAGCGTGACCAGGCGGACAACGAGGGGGGAGTACCCATATGAGCCACTCGCTAAGAATGACCCGGGAGGAGACCCGCACCCGCCAACGCAAGCATACCAGCCTACCGCTTTTGCGAGCCGCCGGCATCTTCGGCTGGGCATTTGCCCTGGTACCACCGTACGAGGGTTTCGGCGAGTTGACCGGACTCAACGGTAAAAC
>JAPUKZ010000095.1 GCA_027295405.1 Gammaproteobacteria bacterium | reverse complement strand
CTCACCGGGCGCCACATCGGCCAGCTTTTCAATCCTCTGGAATGGGAAAGTGATGCGACCATTGCGACCATAGGTCTCCACAACATTCAGGTTGTCATAACCATAGGGATAAAACGTGTCCTTGTGGGCGGGTTTGATGTGGTAACCCTCCAGAAACCCTTCGGCGAATATCTTCCAGTTGGCTTGAACGGTATATTCACCGGCGGTAAACACCTGCTGATCCGATTCAATAATTAGCGGTATATCTGCCAGCGCATCCCAGCAGCCCGGTGCCGGATCCTGCACTACATAAACCAGGCCGTCCTGCTCCCTTGCCTCTACCCCAACCAGCCCGTGGCAGGACTTGTCCAGGTCCGGGAAGCCTTCTTCATGGGGAACATGTGACAACTGCCCGTCCAGTTGATAGGACCAGCCGTGGTAGCCGCATACCAACACGCGGGTCTTGCCGCTGCCTTCAGCCACCTGGTTGCCACGATGGCGGCAGGCATTGCGAAACACCCTGATTTCATCATCTTCTCCCCGCACCGCAAGCAGCGGCGTACCCGCAGCCTCTCTGGCGACATAGGAGCCGCGATCCGGCAGGGCCGAGGTAGGGCAGAACACCGTTGGCCAACGCTGCATGATGTGCTTAATCTCCATCTGCAGGCGCGTCGCACAGGTATAGTTGGCCACCGGCTCGCGCCAGACCTCATCGGCGGTGTCGGTGGTTTTGTTGGCGATATGTTCGAGAATCTTTTCCGCGACGGTTTGATCATCCATCAACAGGGACATAGAAACACCTCCTGGTGGCGATAGGGTTCGCCACCCCAGATGGTTTGCTTGCCGGCAGCCACAGCTTGTCAGCACAACGTGTTTGATACTCACCAATTTAGCCCAGTTTCGATAACTGAATCAATACCGGTTGCGTGAGCTTGTGAAGCTAGTTGTTGCTGCGCGTTGCGCTGCCGGCAGCGCCTGCTTTTAGCGCTAGACTGACTATCTCAACGAACTGCTCGGATGACGCGCCCAGGGCAGCTCATGAGCGTACTGACAAGTTAAATGATTTTAGGTGACAAGTGGAGGTGTCAGTGGATGCTAAGTCATTGATTTTTGGTTACCGGATAGTCATTCTTCGACACGAGAAGGGCATAATTCCGGTTAATTTGTCAGTACCCCCAGGAATCCCAGGCGCTAAGAAGATAGTGTCCGCATGGTGTCATGCTATTCCTCCCGATAACTATCCAGTGGCGGGCAGGCGCAGTACAGGTTTCTGTCCCCGTACACATTGTCGATACGGCTGACCGGTGCCCAGTACTTGCTCTTGCGCAGGCTCTCCAGCGGGTAGGCTGCCAGTTCCCGGGAGTAGGGGTGGTCCCAGCTGTCTTCGACGATGTCTTCCAGCAGGTGCGGGGCGTTCTTGAGCGGGTTGTCCTCTTCCTCGAAGCGGCCTTCCTGCACCGCCTGGATTTCCTCGCGGATGGCGATCAGGGCGTCGCAGAAGCGGTCCAGTTCCCATTGCGATTCGCTTTCGGTCGGTTCCACCATCAGTGTGCCCGCCACCGGGAAAGACATGGTGGGTGCATGAAAACCGAAATCAATCAGGCGTTTGGCCACGTCTTCCTCGGAGATGCCGCTGGCCTCCTTGATCGGGCGGATATCGATAATGCACTCGTGGGCCACGCGCCCGTTGCGACCCGTATACAAAATCGGGTAGTGCCCCTTCAGTCGGTGGGCCACGTAATTGGCGTTGAGGATGGCGGTTTCGGTGGCCAGGGTCAGGCCCTCGGCGCCCATCAACGCAATATAGGCCCAGGAAATAGGCAGAATGGAGGCACTGCCAAAGGCGGCGCTGGCGACAACAGCATTGCCCGGGTCCAGGTTGCCAACCTGTTGCAGGGGGTGGTTGGGCAGGAACGGGGTCAGGTGCGCACCCACTCCGATCGGACCCATCCCGGGGCCACCGCCACCGTGGGGAATACAGAAGGTCTTGTGCAGGTTCAGGTGTGAGACATCGGCGCCAAACTGGCCCGGTGCAGAGATACCCACCAGCGCGTTGAGGTTGGCGCCGTCCACGTACACCTGGCCGCCGTGACTGTGTACTATCTCGCACAGCTCGATGATGGATTCTTCGAACACGCCGTGGGTGGACGGGTAGGTCACCATGATAGCGGCGAGATCCTCGGCGTGGCGTTCGGCTTTGGTTTTCAGGTCGGCCATGTCGACGTTGCCAGCACGGTCGCACTCCACGATCACGATTTTCAGGCCCGCCATTGCCGCGCTGGCGGGATTGGTGCCGTGGGCAGAGCTGGGGATCAGGCACACCCGCCGCTGATGATCGCCGCGACTTTCGTGATAGCGCTTGATCGCGAGCAGGCCGGCGTATTCACCCTGGGAGCCGGCATTGGGTTGCATGGAGATGGCATCGTAACCGGTGCACTGCAACAGCTGGTGCTCCAGTTCCTGTAGCAATTGCTGATACCCCTGCGCCTGTTCGATGGGGGCGAAGGGATGCATGCCGGCGAACTCCGGCCAGGTGATGGCCACCATTTCCGTGGTGGCGTTCAGTTTCATGGTGCAGGAGCCCAGCGGAATCATGGCCCGGTTGAGGGCGATGTCCTTGTCCTCCAGGCGGCGCATATAGCGCAGCATTTCGGTTTCGGAATGGTACTGGCTGAAGATCGGGTGTTGCAGGTAGTCGAGTTCCCGCCACAGGTTTTCCGGGATACCGGGATGGTCCTGTACCGCCTCGTCGATGGCGCTCAGCTCAGGTATTTTTTCGCTGTCGGAAAATACCCGCCACAGCTGCTCGACGTCGGCGCGGGTGGTGGTTTCATCCAGGCTGATGCCGAGGTGGTCCTCATCGACAATACGCAGGTTGATTTCCGCTGCCTGCGCGCGGCCGACAATGGCTGCCTGCTGGTCGCCGATATTAAAGGTGAGGGTATCGAAATACTGGCTGTTGTCGGAACTGAACCCCAGTTGCGACAGGCCGCTGGCGAGTATCGCGGTGAAGCGGTGAATACGCTGGGCGATGCGGCGCAAGCCCTCGGGTCCATGGTACACGGCGTAAAACGCCGCCATGATGGCGAGCAGGGCCTGAGAGGTGCAGATATTGCTGGTGGCCTTTTCCCGGCGGATATGTTGCTCCCGGGTTTGCATGGCCATGCGCAAGGCCTGGTTGCCGCGGCGGTCTATGGAGACCCCGATGATGCGACCGGGAGTGGAGCGCTTGTAGGCTTCCCGGGTGGCGAAGTAGGCCGCGTGGGGGCCGCCAAAACCCATGGGCACGCCGAAGCGCTGGGTATTACCCACCACCACATCCGCGCCGCACTCGCCCGGGGACTTCAGCAACAGCAGCGCCATGATGTCAGCCGCCACGGCCACCAGGGTTTTGGCAGCGTGGGCTTGATCTATCAGGGGTTGCAAGTCGGTCACATCGCCGTAAGTACCCGGATATTGCAGCAGTACAGCGAATGCCTCGGTACTGCCCAGCAGTTGCTGCGGGTCTCCGACAACAATTTCTATATCCAGCGGTTCAGCCCGGGTTTTTACCACCGCAATGGTTTGCGGATGGCAGTCATCGGCCACCATAAAGGTACGGCTGCGATTCTTCTTGTTGACGCGCTGGCACAGGGTCATGGCTTCCGCCGCCGCGGTGCCCTCGTCCAGCATGGAGGCATTGGCCAGCCCCATACCGGTCAGGTCCATCACCACCTGCTGGTAGTTGAGCAGGCCTTCCAGACGGCCCTGGGAAATTTCCGGCTGGTACGGGGTATAGGCGGTGTACCAGCCCGGATTTTCCAGCACATTGCGCTGGATTACCGGCGGGGTGTAAGTGTCGTGGTAGCCGGTGCCGATATAGGACTTGAAGACCTGGTTCTTGTCGGCGATGGCGCGCAGGCGCTGCAGGATGGCCTGTTCGGTCTGGGCGCCGGGCAGGTCCATGGCCTGGCGGCGAATAATACGATCGGGAATCGTGTCTTGGATCAGCGCCTCCAGGTCCCGGTAACCGATGGCCCTGGCCATGGCCTTGCGCTGGGCGGCGCTGGGACCGATGTGGCGCTGGATGAAGTCTTCTGTGTTTTCCAGATCAGCGAGAGATGCGCGTTCCATTGACCGTTGCATTTACCAGGGCTTCCTGAATGCTTGCGAGGCGGCGATTTTACCGAAGCAGGAAGCGTAACACCAACTTATTGAAAATAGCGGGCTTCTCCGCGTGCAGCCAATGGCCGGTGCCAGCAATGACCTTGAGCTCGGCCTGGGGGAAAAACCCCAGTACCGCTGCCTGGTGCTCGGGCAGGATATAGTCTGAGTCACCACCCTTGATAAACAGAACGGAGCCGTCGAAGGCCTGGCCCTGATTTGCGGTACCCAGCAACTGGTAGTTGTCGCTGATTGCGGCCCGGTTCAGCAACCACCGGTATTTTCCCTGCTCGTTCTTTTGCAGGCTCTTCAACAGGAAAGCGCGCACGCTCGCCTCCGGTACAGTGGCAGCAAGCAGGGCGTCCGCCTGGGAGCGGGAGTCAATGTCAGCCTCCTCCACCGCGGCGAGACCTTTCAGTATGTTGTGATGGTGGGGCGGGTAGGTCACCGGCGCCACATCCGCCACTACCAGCTTGCTGACCCGGTCCGGATGGTCCAGGGCCAGCTGCATGGCTATTTTCCCACCCATGGAGTGTCCCAACACCGGGCAACTGATAATGTCGTGGGCATCCATTAATTCCAGTACATCGGCTGCCATTTCGGGGTAGCTCATGCTGTCGGCATGGGGCGAGTGGCCGTGGTTGCGCACGTCCAGCGACCAGGTGGTGAAATGCGGGGCCAGCCCCCGGGCCACAATGCCGAGATTGGCGGCAGAGCCAAACAAACCATGCAGCAGTATGATGGGTGGGCCTTCGCCGCGTTCGAGAGCGTTGAGTTGCACAGTGCTGCTGTACCAGTAGACTAGGGGTGCCCATGATAGCGCCGATCGCCGTCTCAGGTAAAAAGTCAGGAAAAATCGCAGCTCGTGGGGCGTGCCTGCCGGTGTGCGACCGTAAATAGACAACTGAGGAAAAATATGAACCTGGTGAATCCCGCTGAAGTGGGCATGTGCGAACAGCGTCTGGGGCGCATCGGTGAACACTTGCGCGCGCAATACATCGACAAGGGCAAGCTCACCGGCAGCCTGACCCTGGTGGCCCGGCGCGGTGAGGTCTGTTACCTGCAGTCTGAAGGGCTGATGGATCGCGAGCGCGACAAGCCCATGGGCGAGGACACGATTTTCCGTATCTACTCCATGAGCAAGCCGATTACCTCGGTGGCGCTGATGCTGCTGTATGAACGAGGCCTGTTCTCCCTGACCGACCCGGTGCATCGCTTTATTCCCCAGTGGCGGGACTTGCGGGTGTTCAAGTCCGGCAACCTGCCCCTGTTTATGACCGAGCCCTGTAAACAGCCCATGACCATCCGCGACTTGTTCATGCACACCGCCGGGCTGACTTACGGCTTTATGCATGCCACCAATGTCGATAGAGCCTATCGCAAGCTTGAGGTACAGCAAATCCGACCCGGCTACAGGCTTCAGAATATGATTGACGAGCTGGCACAACTGCCACTGGAGTTTGAGCCCGGCTCCGCCTGGAACTACTCGGTGGCCACCGACGTACTCGGCTACCTGGTGGAGGTGATTTCCGGGCAGCCCTTGCCGGAGTTTTTTCAGCAACAGATTTTTGAACCGCTGGGGATGGTGGATACCAGTTTCGAAATTCCGGCGGATAAAGTGGATCGCTTTGCCAGTTGTTACGAACGCAACCTCAAAAAGGAATTGGTACTGCAGGACGATGCGCTTGCCAGCGACTATCGGGAACGCAGCTTCTACTCCGGCGGCGGTGGCCTGTTGTCCACCATCTACGATTATTACCAGTTTTGCCGCATGTTGCTCAATGGCGGTGAGCTGAACGGGCAGCACTTGTTGGGCCGCAAGACCATCGAATTCATGACCCGGAATCACTTGCCGGGTGGCCGCGACATGTCGGCCTTCGCCCGCGGCAGTTTCAGTGAAACCGTGTATGAGGGTATGGGCTTCGGCCTGGGTTTCGCGATGAAAGTCGATCCCATTCGTAATGGTTCACTGGGCTCCGTAGGGGAGTACTTCTGGGGCGGTATGGCCAGCACGATTTTCTGGGTGGACCCGGCAGAGGAGCTTATCACCATCTTTATGACCCAGATGATGCCCTCCGGCACCTTTAACTTCCGCGGCCAGTTACAGTCGATTATTTATCCCGCGCTGGTGGAGTAACGCGGCTCCCTGACCCACAGCAGCAGCACCAGCCCACCCAGGGTCAGAAACGCGGTGGCGCTTAAAAACACCGCGCCGTAACCCAGCGTGGTGGCGAGAATGCCTCCCAGCAGCGGCGCCAGTGCGCCGGCGGCCTCGGCGCTGGAAGTGGCGATACCCAGGCGCAGGGCGAGCTGATCGCGGTGCCCGAACTCCAATGTCATATTGATGGTGGCGGTGCGAAACCCCTCCTGGGCGGCACCCACCGCGATGAATATCGCTACCACTGCCCAGTACTCGCGCGTGATCAGCAGGGCCAGGGTGGCGGCGATCCAGAGCATGACCGAGAGTAGGAAGCCCAGGCGGAAACCGTGGCGATCCGCCAGGGAACCCCAGACCAGATTGGACAAGGTGGCGGCTAGTGTGAAGGCAATGGTCAGGATCGCCAGGGTCTGGCCCGAGAGCCCGATGTGTTGTCCGGCGTAAAGAATATAAAAAGGCAGGGCCATCCGGCCCATGGTGGTGAGCGCCCGGGCGATGATGAAGCGCGTGAATTCCGGATCGCCGCGCAGGAATTCCGGCAGGCCTCCCAGCTGCTGCAACAGGTTCTGCTGTGTCGCCACCGTCGGTGGCTGAGGTTCCCGTACCAGGGCCAGAAACAACAGGCCGGTGCTGGTGAGGATAAATGCAATAAGGAAAACCCAGGCATATCCGGTGGCCGTGGGCGGCGAACCCACCAGGTACACACCGCCGTACCAGGCCACGATAGCGGTAGTGATGCCCGCCAGGAAGTTGCGCAGTCCGGTGAGTTTACCGCGGTTGCCGACAGGGATGACCTTGGACAGCAGCACCTGGAAGATCACGGTTTGCATGCCCGCAAAGACGCCAAACAGTCCCAGACAGGCGATTGCGGCGTACAGTGCCCTTGATCCCGAGAGGAAAAATCCCGCCAGCGCCAACCCCAGTACGCAGACCCGCATGGCAGCGCCGGTCCAGAACCCCACCGGCAACACCCGGGTGCGGTGGCCCACCAGGCTGGAACTGAGCATGGGCGTGATGGCGCTGCCCAGGGCTTGCAAGGACATGGCCAGGCCAACGGCGAAGTCCGAGCCGCCGGACAACAGCAGAATATAGGCGGGAACAAAAGTGGGGGTATTGACCAGGCGGAAACCGGTCTGGCCCAGCAGCCCGTGTACCAGGTGTACCGCGAAATTGCGCGGCAGGTCGCGCCGTACCTGCTGTTGATAGGCTTCCTCTGCCTGGTTTTCGCTCACAAGCGCCGGTTTCTCTTAACATCCGCAGGAAAGCGTCTATCCTATCTGCATCAATGGGGTTCAGCTATCGGTGATTCAAACGGGGGTGATTCAAATGGGATTCAACAGGCGCTCCACCGCCGCGGCGGTTACCGCGGGTCAGGACCTGTCGGGAAAAACCATCGTCATTACCGGTGTTAATTCAGGCCTGGGCTACGAGAGTATGCGGGTATTGACGGAGCGCGGTGCGCACGTCATTGGCCTGGCACGGACCCTGGAGAAAGCAGAGCAGGCGGGTGCTGAGGTCGCGGGTGAAACCACGCCATTTGCCTGTGAACTTAGTGAACTGGATTCGGTGGTGGCCTGCGCCAAACAGATTCAGCAGCTGGGTATGCCTATCGATGTACTTTTGACCAACGCAGGCATAATGGCGCCGCGGAAACTGCGGCTGGCGGGGGATCTTGAGATGCAGTTTGCCACCAACCATCTCGGCCACTTTGTGTTAATCC
>JAPUKZ010000094.1 GCA_027295405.1 Gammaproteobacteria bacterium | reverse complement strand
CATTGTTCTGGAGTGGGACGAATGTCCGGTGCAGCGGTCATCTTCCCTCCATTTCCGGTGATTGCTTGTCGGCATTCTTTATAACGAGATCAATCACGCGCAAAAAGGGTTGAGAGTCAAATATCACTGCAACAATCCTTTTTGGAAGTCATGCATACCAACGATTCTTTCTCGATATTTATCTACCTTCTGACCAAAGCCTAAATCCAAATACTGGCAATTCTTCTTGCACAAAATCGAGATCTATCGAACGTTCAAATCCCAGCGACACGCGTCTTAATGCTCACACAGTTTGCATATCATGGTTGCTAATAAAAAATCTGGCGGCCCTTGGCCGAAAGTGCCGGGGAATTCGTTTTGTCAGGCACCCCCCGTGTCAGGACAGCTGTGACCTGTTCGCCGAGCATCACCACGGCCAGAAACATCGCGGAGATAGGACTTAGCGTGAGATATATGACAGCCTGGGTGGGTCGCAACCAGCGTAGGGCCCAGGAAAAGAGCAAGAATTGGACGGTGCCGCCAAGCGTTCCCAGAAACAATAGTGCGAGACATGCTTCTCTTGTAAATGGCGGCAATTGGTCAACAGAACCCGTCACCAATGCAGCAGGAAACAAGGCCAGAACGCCAAACAGGATCGCTAACGTGGTGACGAATGTAGAGCCATACCGCCCGAGTAAGGACCGGCTGAATACAGAGTAAATGGCAGCATTGAATGCGCCAAAGAGCATCAGTCCGTCACCGAGCAGGTAGTCCGAACCGACGACGTTTATCGATTCGGGACCGAATACGATGGCGACGTCGGTGAAGGCAAGCGTCACCGCGTCCGTTTCGCCCATAGCCAGACGCGTCGCCACCACGCTGGCACCAGCGCTCAAAGCCGCTGCAGCTGCTGCCAAATTCGCCAAAATGGGCCTGTTCAGACCAAGCACATCTGGAAGATTTCTCATCTGTGGGCAGTAACTTTAAAAATGAAAGTGACAGACTACTAAAGTCACTTTAGAATTGCAAGTTACCGAGAGACAAATGCAAAGCCGTGCGAGGTTAAGGCAGGTGATGATGTATGACTGATACCCTGAAAATGGATGGTTACGAATTTCGCTCTGGCTGTTCGATTACGCGTTCGATGGAACTATGGGGCGACAAGTGGACGCTGCTCATCACGCGTGACCTGATGTGGCATGGTAAACACACATTTAAATCGCTCCAAGAGAGCGATGAGAACATTCCCACCAACATTCTTTCGGATCGACTCCAGAGGCTGATGCATTGGGGACTGTTACGACGTGATCCCTATCAAGAACGACCGGTCAGGTACACCTACGAACTAACAGATGCCGGTCGAACATTGGAACCGGTGCTCTTGGAAATCATGAAGTGGGGCCACAGGCATCTTGGCGGCGGTTCTTATGACCCAAAGACAGGCGTCTCTCTCGAGGCTTCCTACGAATGACCTTTTGGGCAACCCGGTTTAGAACTCATTGATCAATGGCCAATGCAAGCTGGCCACGACGGTCGGAGGCGCCTCGCGCTATCCAGGCGAAGTTGGTTCATTTGCAGCCGTGTTTTCAGCGAATCATCAGGGAAAACCGTAGCTGAATAATACAGCGAAGGTGCAGAAATTCTAGCAGCGACAATCACTTTTCAACACTCAATAAACTGGAACGAATACAAAAAATTCAAAGTAGGTTTTGGATCGCCGCCACCACAGACGCGAATCAGACCGACCCAACGCCGTGCCCTTCGGTGGCGCCTGCTGCCACGTGCTCAAGATGGACCAGTATCCGTGCGATGATGATCGGGTCTTCAATGCAGCGGCCCGACGATTCGGCCACCACCCCCACACTACCACCACACTGCTCGCAGGTAGAAATCGGGGCCGTTCGGATCGATGCTGAAAACTCGCTTAAGCCGCTGTTACCGCGCGCCTGCGCCCAGGTTATTGCCATGGATGGTATGGCCAAAAAATTACTCCTGCGTTTTTGGCACTTCCGCCATCCATGGCGGTCGCATGCCGGTTTTGCAGGAGCAAAAACCGGGCATGGCCGCCCGGCGCTCCGCCGGGGTTCTCTCCTCCTCAGGCATCGCCTTGCTGGCATGTATATCGTAACGAACCCACGAACTATACGCCCTGGCCCATGTCTGTACCATTGTGTCGGAATAGGGCAAGCTAGGCACCCACGCTGCGGCTCAACCGTTGCACTGGGTATCCAACGATCAACCGGGACCAGAACACGTGGCTAAAGAGCTGAAACCCCTCACCTTCGGACTGGCGATCACCCCGGTCATCTTGTTGATTGTCATGCTGGCATTGTCGGTGCACCTGTTCGGCGCCGACTCATCCTACGGCGCCAATCAGATTGTTCTGCTTTTCAGCGCGGGCGCCGTGGGCCTGGTCGGCTTGAGCCGGGGCATGCGCTGGCGCGAGGTTGAGCAGGGCATAATCGCCGGCATCAATATGTGCATCGGCCCCATGCTGATCCTCCTGTCGGTGGGCATGCTGATCGGCGCCTGGATTTTAGCGGGCACTATCCCGGCCTTGATTTACTACGGGGTACAGATACTGTCCCCGAGCATCTTTTACGCCGCCACCGCGGTCATCTGCGCCATGATCGCGATCAGCATCGGCTCGTCCTGGACGGTTGCGGGAACCATGGGCATCGGGCTGATGGCCATCGCCGCCAGTTTCAATCTGTCCCCGGAAATCACCGCCGGCGCCATCATTTCCGGGGCATATTTTGGTGACAAGCTCTCGCCCCTGTCTGACACCACCAATCTCGCCGCCGCCACCACCGGCGTGGATCTGTTCGACCACATACGCCACATGCTGTGGACGACCCTGCCCAGCTTTGCACTGGCCCTGGTGGTGTTTACGCTACTCAGTGGCGGCGAGGCTGCCGCTCCCGCGGAAATCGCCGAGTTGCGAGAGAACCTTTCCGGCCAGTTTTCTATCGGGATACACCTGCTGGCCCCGCTGCTGCTGATGCTCTATCTGGCCTATCGCAGAACCCCCGCGCTGCCCGCTATTCTCATCAGCACCCTCACCGGCGCGGTGTTTGCACTGTTGTTCCAGGCACCAGCGGTGCTGGCTCTGGCTGGCGACAGCGGCAGTATCCCCGGCGCCTTGACGCTTTTGAAAGGGGTGTGGACCAGTCTGTTTAACGGCTTCACCTCCAACAGCTCCAGTGAATTCATGGACGCCCTGCTGTCCAAGGGTGGCATGACCAGCATGCTCAACACCACTTCCCTGATCATCTGCGCCATGGCGTTTGGCGGCACCCTGGAAAAGGTGGGGATTCTGCGCTACCTGGTCAGCGCCGCCCTGGAGCGGGTGAATTCCAACGGCTCATTGGTTACCACCACAGTGCTCACCTGCGCCACCACCAATGTGGTGACCGCGGACCAGTTTATCGCTATCACCATTCCCGGTGGTATGTATCGCGAAGAGTATGAAAAACGCGGCCTCTCCTTGCTCAACCTGTCCCGTACCCTGGAGGATTCGGCCACGCTCACTTCCGCCCTGATCCCCTGGAACACCTGCGGCGCCTATATGTCTGCGACCCTTGGCATAGCCACCGTGGCCTATGCCCCGTATGCGATATTCAATTTTCTCTGCCCGATAATCGCCATCATCTATGGTTATTGGCACATCGCCCAAAAACCCCTGGAACAGAAGACGGATGCACTGGCGGTGCCAACCTGAGCAGCGTGGACTGGGATTACCCGCAGGGCTACAACATCGAGTTATGCGTCACCGAGGCGGATATTGACGGCCTTGAGCACACCAATAACGCCGTCTATGTAAAGTGGTGCGAGCGTGCGGCCTGGGCTCACTCGGTGGCACTGGGGTTGGATCTGGAGTGTTACCGACAGCTGGATCGGGCCATGGCGATTACCCGTAGCGAATTCGACTATCTGGCCGCCTCGCGCCTGGGAGACAGAGTTGCAGTGGCGACCTGGATTGTGGATTGGGATAGAAAACTGACCATGGAGCGCCATTTCCAGATAATCCGTCCCGCAGACGCCGTTACGCTGCTGCGCGGCAAGATGAAGTTCGCCTGTATAGAGATCAGCAGCGGCAAACCCAGACGGCTACCCCGGGAGTTCATCGAAGGTTACGGGGCGGTGATCATAAATCGCGGTGAGGGGGACAAAAGCGACGAAGAATAAACGAGGACCAAGTACGGCGCGGGTTCAGGCATGCCGCCAGGAAAACGCCAACACATCTTTAATACTGTCACAGCCCTGCGCCAGCATCAGCAGACGGTCCAGCCCCAGCGCCACTCCCGCACAATCCAGCATCTGGGCGCCAATCAGCGACCATTCAATCAGGCTTTGCCGCGGCCTACGTACTCCCGGCTGCGGGTGTCAATCCGAATCACCTGCCCCTGACTGAGGAACAGGGGAACCTTCACTACCGCGCCGGTACTGAGGGTTGCGGGCTTGCTGCCACCACTGGCGGTATCACCTTTAAGGCCGGGGTCATTCACGACATCATAGAGCTGCCATTTTCCTTCACCGTACGGCGGCGCAACCGACACTGCCTTGAGATCACCCTTT
>JAPUKZ010000093.1 GCA_027295405.1 Gammaproteobacteria bacterium | reverse complement strand
GCACTGCTGCTGCGGCGCCCGTAGTGTTGCCCTGCAACGCGCTGTGGCCTGGTATGGCCCCACCGATGCCGGGTTTTTTCTCCAGTTCGGCGGCAATTGCCGAGGCGACCGAATTCCTGTCCAGCCCTTTGCTGCTGATGGCATCACCATCCAGGTACAGGTACGGACGGAAGAAGTCCCTGACCAGTTTTTCGCTGCCGAATACCCTGGTGCTTATCTCGCGAGCAAAAGCCAGCACTTCATCTCCGTACAGGCGGCCGGCCTCGTACCCCAACTCGGTGGTGTACTCGGGCATTTCCGCCATGCCGTGGTCGGCTGACAGCACCACCAGCGTGTTGTCCAGGCCCACCTGCTTGTCGATAAACCTGAACAGGTCTGCCAGGGTGCGGTCCAGTTGCAACACCGTATCCTCATTTTCCAGACTGGAAGGGCCGAAGAAGTGATTCACCGCATCCACCGCGGAAAAACTGATGGACAGGTAGTCGGTGACTTCATCCTGGCCGACCTGCTCCGCCTTCAGCAACGCCTTAGCGAAGTCCAGTAGCAGGCGGTCGCCCTCCGGACTGACCAGCACCCGGGTGAAAAACAGGGGATGTTGCACGGGTCCGAAGGGATGGGGGAAGGTCCTACCGTAGCCTTTCAGGTCCACCTCGTAGGGACGGTCGTCCTGGTGGGCCAGTTTATAGCGGGCCGGGGCCAGCAGCAGATTCCACTGCTTGTCGCCCAATTGCCCGGCCCTGCGTTGCCCGTTCCAGGTGCTAACCCAGTCCGGGTAGTTCTGCATGTAGTAGCGGCTGCTCTGGAAGTCTCCGTTGTTGGTGGAATACCAATAGGCGGTACCGGTTTTGCCCGCCATCGCCACCGCGCTGCGATCTTTGCCGGAAATGCCGAAGATCTTTGCCTTGCCAGTGGTGGCTATTTTCAGGGTATCGCTGAAGGTGGGGACGAGGATGCTCCTGGGGGAGCGACCGGAGGAACGCGCCCGTTTCTGGGCGGGGTCCAACTGGGCGCCCTCGGCAGAGCTTTCCCGGGTGGGAATGAGCGGAGCCTCGGCATCCTCAATGTTGTAGCCCAACTCACCGCTGTCGGCGTGATACCAGACATTGCCGATCATGCCGTGCACCGCCGGCGTAGCGCCGGTGGCCAGGGTGGTATGGCCGACGATGGTCTCGGTATTGGCGTGCAGGTAGTGGGCATTGCTGTACACCACACCCCGCTTGCGCAGGTAATTGAAACCACCTTTGCCGAAATTGTCGGCATAGCGGTCCAACAGATCGCCGCGCAGGCCGTCGATGGTGAGTTGCAAGACCAGGCGGGGTACTTCGGCGAAAGCGGTGCTGGCGCTCAGGAGGAAAGTGACTACAATGCCGTTGAAGGATACTTTCATGTCTGTTCCAGACTACTTAGATTGACGAATTTAGTGTACCGACAAAACTTTTGGAGAAAAACCATGAGATCAATACTCAGCGGCTTACTTGTTTTAGGCGTGACCCTGTGCGTCGCACAGGCTGGTGCCGCCGATATCGTCCATGATGCCGAGTATTACATACTGGAAAAGCAGAACGGCGAGCGCTGGTCGGCTGAGGACAAGGATCTCGACAAGCGCCTGGCCAAATTTCGTAAGCGCAATGGCGGCAAGCCCCCCAATATTTTCTACATACTGATCGATGACATCGGCTTTGGCGACCTCGGCAGCGAAACACTGAACGCTATCCGCGGCTACAAGACCCCCAATATCAATGAGTTCGCGCGCGAGGGTATGCGCCTGGCCCGGATGTACACCGAGCCCTCCTGTACGCCCACCCGGGTGGCGTTTATGACCGGTCGCCATCCGTTCCGCAATGGCATGGGCAATACCGCTGTCGACATCTCGGGTTTCGGGCTGGCCGATAAAGAGGTGACAGTGGCCGAAATCCTCTCTGACAGCGGATATAACACGGTGCATATCGGTAAATGGCATATGGGCGATATCAGGGAAGCCTGGCCCACTATGCAGGGCTTTGACTACGCTGCTTTTCCGATTCACCAGCAGGGCCAACTCACCATTTTCCATGACGATGCGGCAGACGAGGAAATCAGCATCGGTATTGGCAAAAACAACTACGATGATCGCTACACGATGGACGAGTGGCTGCGCACAGATGCCTCATCCATGGTCACCGGGGTTGAAGGCAAACGTGGCAAGAACGTGCGCGAGGTGCACATGAAGCCCGGCGAGCGCTGGACCGAAGCCAAGTATCACGAAATGAACGTGCGCTACCAAAACCAGGCCATGGAGCAGTTGCGCAAGCTGGCCAAGGCCGACAAACCGTTCTTCCTGCAATACTGGCCGCTGTACCCGCTTACGGGCCCGCGTACCACCACGGATCAATACACCACACCCAATGGTGGCGTGTACGTGGAGAAGATGAAACTGGTGGATCAATGGATCGGTGACCTGATGACCGAAATGGACAAGCTCGGCATCGCGGATAACACCCTGGTCGTTATCATGGGTGACAACGGCCACTTCACCAAGTACTCGCCCAGATCTGGCTACACGCCCATGGTTTTCCGGGGGGGCAAGGGTTCAACCAAGGAAGGCGGTGTGCGCGTGGACGCATTTGTGCGCTGGCCCGGCATGATCGAGGCCGATTCG
>JAPUKZ010000092.1 GCA_027295405.1 Gammaproteobacteria bacterium | reverse complement strand
ATCGTCTACCGCGTAGCCACCTTCAAAGATAAACGCAGTGGGCAGTTCAGGTTGAATCCCTGACCGCATCCGGCGCAATGATGTCGGCCCAAGCGGTCTGCTGGAGCCTCTCCAGTACACGCTGTGCGCGCGATGGGTTTTCGAAGCAGGCTGTGATTTCGCCAGCCAGAACCTCGTACTTGATGTCGTGCAGTGACTGGTCCTGTGACTAAATAGCTTTCATACGAGTATGATACTCCCCTGCGCGAAGTTATTTTTGTGACCACAGTCACTAAATACCTATTTTCGGCTGGTCAGGCCGGGGTTGCTGCCGATAATGTGAAGCTGTTCGGGCCACTAGCCCGGACGGCTTACTACTATCCCTAACATTGAGCAGGGCGGGACCAGTGAACATGACGAGAAGCAGAGAATCTGAATTGACCACGGATTTGATGAGAGCGCATATTCGCCTGGGTATGATCGCCAGGATGGCTAAACTGAGTATGGAAGAAACCCCCAAGGAACACGAGTTTGTCGAAGTTATGCAAACCATACTCGCCGCCTGCGGCCTCGAGGACGAGCACTGAGGCGCGCCCAGCGCTGCGCCATACAACGCCCACTCCCGTAGTGGGTGCCGATAAGCTGCCTTTGGCAGCCAGCCCCGTTATTGCCAGGATATCCGGCTCCCGAAACAGCGCATGAATATCGTTCTCGATATTGGAAACGTCATCTGTTACTGGCAGCCCCAGCGCCTGGTTGCCAGCGTTTTCCCCCATGAAGTCGAACAGCGTGTGGCGCTGGAAGCGGTCATCCAGCAGGAGGATTGGCTGGACCTGGACCGGGGCAAGCTGGATCTGGACACGGCCATCGATAAGGCCCATCACCGCAGTAGCCTGCCGCGTGCGCAGATCGCGGCCCTGTATCATGCAGTACCGGAGCACCTGGCGCCCATTCCGGCAATGGTGACAGCGATAGAAGAACTGGCAAAGGCCGGAGTTCCCCTATACATTCTCTCCAATATGCATCGGCACGCCTGGCTGCAACTGCAGGAAACACATGATTTCTGGCAGTGGTTCAGGGGCACGCTGGTTTCCTGTGAGGTCGGCTGTATCAAGCCTGAACCGGAAATATTTGCCTTGCTTTGCGAGCGCTTTCAGTTGCATCCGGGCGGTACCGTCTTCTTCGACGATATGGCGGAAAATGTGGCTGCGGCTCAGGAGTTTGGCCTGCGTGCGGAGCAGGTGGTGGACCCTGAGGGGGGTGCTGCGCTTGTATACAAGGTTCTTGAAACCGTGGGGGCAGCGCGTTGAACCGCTGCGTTTTTGCTGAGGCGATTAGTTTTAATGAACTGTCTGAGCTACCATCCCCGCCACAGGATTAATTCAAATGGGAGATTCAGCCGTGCTCTACCAGGGAAGCTGCCATTGTGGCGCCGTACAGTTTGAGGTTGAAGCCGACGCGGATATTGAGGTTGAGGACTGCAATTGCTCGATCTGTTCCAAGTCAGGATACCTGCACCTGATCGTTCCCCTCCGCAAGTTCAATCTGCTCGCCGGGGAAGAGCAATTACAAACCTACACCTTCAACAGCGGGGTGGCCAAGCATCGTTTCTGTGGTATTTGTGGGATCAAGCCGTTTTATATCCCCCGTTCCAATCCCGATGGGGTTGATGTCAACGTAAACTGCCTGGACACCCGGCCAGCATCCATGACGGTGGTGAAATTTGATGGCCAGAACTGGGAGCAGAATGCACATACCCTGGCGCACAAGAGCCAGGAGTAGGCTCAGGCGAACACGCCCTGTATAAACCAGTGGTTGCGCAGTCGGTCCCGGAACACCCAGTACTGGTAACCCGCCGTATCCCGGGCGACGTAATAGTCCCGGCTGACAGCATCCAGCCACCAGTTATCTTCAATACGCTCCGGCCCCTCTACCAGGGTTAGCCGCCCGTTCCAGTACAAGCGGTGACTGGAGGCACTCAGGGCCTGCGGTTCCGGCATCAGCCAGAAGGGGCGCTGGCCATGTAAACCTGTAGTGTTGGTTGTGGCACCCCCGGATGCGGTATCCCCGGATGCGGTACCACCCCCGCCACCATCACTACTGCTGTAGCTGGCGAACTCCGGCAGGTGTTCGTCGCGACAGGCAATTTTCTCCACGGATTGTAAGCCGAGGCGGGTTTGCAGGCGGTCCAGCAGGCTGTGCAGGGGTTCGCGCTGCTCGGCGGAACTGAACAGGTCGCGGGTGCGGCTGTTGCCGGCACTGAGTTGCTGGCAGTACAGGCCGACGCCCTCGATGGCCATATCCAGTTGTAACTGTTCCACCTTGAGGCTGGTGAGCTGATACCATTCCTTCCAGTTGGCATGGGGCAGGGAACAGTAGACTTCCAGGCTGATGATCTTGCGGTTGATGCTGTGTAGCTGCCACTCAATTTTCTGGCTTTGCAGTTGGGTGTTGCGCAGGAACTGGCACAGGGACTGCAGCAGTAATTGCACCGCCGGCAGCAGCTCCTGGTTGGCTTTAACCTCGTAACCAAACCAGTAGTCGTCACTGAAGGTCGGGGGGGGTTGAAACTCCGGCCGGTGATCGTGTGCCATGCCCAGGGTCTGTTGCAGGAAGTGCACGAACTCCCGGCCACAGCGGCGTGCCAGGGCGCGGTGTGACAGGGGCAGAATATCGCCAAACTGCCGCAGGCCGGCTTTGGCCAGGGAGGCCACCTGTTGCGGAAAATCATCCAGCAGGTTCAGCGGCAGGGGCGCCAGTTGTTCCGCGAGCGGTAAGCGGGGGTCACCTGTTTCGGTGTGAGAGTGCTCCCGGTGGGATAACAGCCAGGCCGCCTTTGCGGTTTCCGCCAGGCCGCTGCAATAGTTGTAGCCACGGGAAGACAGGTCGGAGCATATCTGGGCCAGCAGCCGGTCCAGGCCCTTGAACAGGCTCAGGCAGCCGCCGACCTCCAGTAACAGGCAGTCTTCCCGGTAACTATAAAGTGTCGGGGTGATGCTGTAGGCCCAGCAGCACAGTTGCTGCAGGCACTGTTGTTCCCTGGCGGGTTCGCGTTCCAGCAAACAAATGTCATCGCCCAGGGCGCGCACGGTGGCCGTGCCCATGCCGGGTTTGACGCCGAGAGCGAGGGCTGCGTCGCAGGCCTGTAATACCCGTTGTTTTTCCAGTACCGCGGAGGCCGGTTGTTCACCCCTGTCGCGCCGGGTCAGGGCCTGCAGGGGAAGTTGCTGAAAACGCAGGCACAACCACAGGCTCATCTCCCCATATCCCGCTCAGGTCGGCCGGGTTCAAGCGCTGAAAGCCGATGCCTGCCTGCTTTCCGCGGCGGGGTAGGCGGGCAGTTCCCACAACTGTGGCTGGCCCGGGATATCGTCCTCCACACCCAGATTTACATCCAGGTACTGGTTGCCGCCGCGCTGCTTGAGAATATGCACCCGCCGGTACTCCTTCATTTCCAGGCGCAGGGCAGCGGGAGCGTGGTTGTGGGCTGCTTGCCGCGCGCGAAACAGGACTGAAAATACATCGCTGCCGGCCGCCGCCAGCTGCAATTTGCGCAGCTCGCTGTAGCGAAATTCAGCGGCGCCCAGCCAGGCAAAAACCGCACTGCAGGTACTGCTGCGCAGGGCTTGCTCAATACTCCACAGTAAATCCTGCCGGCTCTGGGGGTGTACCAATAGCACCTGTTGCACATCGATGCCGCGGGCCTCCAGCAGTGGTGCGTAGGGGGTGTAAGGGGGAGCAATAAAAGCCTGCCAGCGGCCCTGCTGGCTCAGTTGTTCCATGGCCGGCAGGAACAGGCCCATGGCGCCCAGGCCATTGCCGTCGCTGAGTAATTCCACGGTATTGCCCAGTGGCCAGCCATTGCCATACAACTGTTCATCCAGTTTGCGGTAACCGGTGGCGAGGCTTCGCTGCACGGTTGCCGTGTTGCGGCCCAGCCAGGTGTCGTTACGTTGTATAACCTGATCTATGGCAGTATTCATGGTGTTGTCCCCGGGTTGTTGCGCTACCTGTAGTCTTTTCAGCCCTGTTTGCCCAAGCCCTGTTTGTTAAAGCCGTGTTCGTTTGGCTCTCGTTTGGCTCTCGTTTGGCTCTCGTTTGGCTCTCGTTTGGCTCTCGTTTGACTCTCGTTTGACTATGCTTATGGGGCAGTTGCCCCACTATATTGCATTATTTACTGTATGAATATACAGTAGTTGTTCAAACCGGAGAAATCAAGGGCAGTTTCAACAATGAACAGAATTCTTTTATTGCCTCTGTTGTCGTGTCTGGAGTTGAGCCTGGGGGCCTGCGATGCCATGCAGTCGCAGGCCCTCAAGGTGTGGATGGCCAGCAATGAAAACCTGCAGATAGAAGATGGTGCGGAGCACGGGCCCGGGGTGGTAATGAAGTGAACCTGATCCGCGCGGGTGAGAACTACGGTTGGCCGGTGATCACCTACGGCGAAGAGTATGGTGGCGGCAAGATCGGAGAGGGCTCCGCAAAGGCAGGAATGCAACAACCGGGCCGTGGATGCGGAGGCCTTGTTCGAGCATTTGAACATGCGCATCCGCAATGTGGTTTCCGGCCCCGATGGCAATCTGTATGTGGTGACCGAAAACGGTATTATTTTTGCGGTCACCAGCCTGAGTGAAGGAAGTAAAAACGATGATTGATCACATCAGTACCTATGCCACTGATTTTGAAGCCACCCGCAAGTTTTATGAGGCGGTGTTAGTGCCACTGGGCTACGAGGTGCAGGCGGACTACCCTGAGTATCGCAGCTGTGCCTTTGGTCCCGAGGGCAATCCTGTTTTCTGGGTGATCGGTGTGGATGAGCCGGCCACCCCCCGGCATATTGCCTTCAGTGCCCCGGACCGGGAACTGGTGACCTTGTTCTATCACGCGGGTCTGGACAATGGTGGTGAGAGCAACGGCGCACCGGGCCTGCGCAAGGAGTACCACGAACATTATTACGGCGCTTTCCTGCTCGATCCCGACGGCAATAATGTGGAAGCGGTGTGCCATATGCCGGAGTGAGGTGGAGCGTCACCGCCTGGTCACGGGTCAGACAGGTGAGGGGCAGCAACCATAGCCGGCCGAATAGCACTATCCGTTTAATACTATCCCCGCCGCCGCGATGACCCAGATGGCGAGCAACACTACAACACTGACACCGTACACACGGAAGCGGTTCAACACCACGTTAGAGCCCAGGTGGATGTAAGCGTGAACAAATCGTAGCGCTATCCGGGACGGTGGTTGCGAAGTTCAGCAGCAATTGGCTGAGGCGGTCCCAGGGGTCGCCATCGGCCAGGCCCTTGATACAGTGATCTGTCAGTGTGGCCTGTTGCAGGAGTTCATACAAACTCGCCAGGGAGTGCCGAGACAGAGCCGCACTCACCATGGGTTTGCGGGAGTCCCAGATCCGCTGGGCCTGAAACACCCGGTTTAGGGGTTGGCCCTTGCCAATCTCTGTCTGGCATTGGATAAGCGTACGAATCTCGCGACTCAGTGCCCACAGCGTCACGGTGCTCTCGGTCCCCTCTGCGCGCAGACCATGGAACATCTTGAACGCGGCGGCGGCCTCTCCCGCCGACGCGCGATCTACCAGGCCGAACAAATTGTAGCGGGCATTGTCTGCCACCGACTGGTGAATATGCTCGGCGCTGATCCGGTTGCCGCCGGTGAGAAGGCGCAGCTTTTCAATTTCCTGCACCGCGGCCAGCAGATTGCCTTCAATTCGGTCGCATAGCAGTTGCAAGGCATCCGTGTCTATCTGCAGGCCCATGTGTTGCAGGCGCTGCTTCATCCAGCGGGGTAGCTGGTTGGGTTTCACCTGATATATCTGGATTGTCGCTCCGGCCTGGTCCAGGGCCTTGAACCACTTGGTGTTGGTGGATTGCTTGTCGATCTTGCCGGCGACGATCAGCAGGATATTTTCCGGCGCCGGCTTGTCGAGATACTGCAGCAGGGCCTTACTACCCTCGGCGCCCGGTTTGCCGCCCGGAATGCGTAACTCGATCAGCTTGCGATCGGCAAACAGGGACATTTCCGAGGAGGTGGCCAGCAAGTTGTTCCAGTCGAACTTGTTACCTTCAACCAGTAATACTTCCCGCTCGTTGCAACCCTGTTCGCGGCTGCGTGCGCGGATGGCATCACAGGCCTCCTGCACCAGCAGATCTTCTTCACCAAAAACCAGGTACAGTGGCAGCAATTCCTGCTGCAAATGTTGTTGGAGTTGCTCCGGACGCAGCCGCATCAGTTGGCTTTGGCGACGCCGCTGGTGGCTGCGAAACGGATGTTGCGCATCAGTTGCTGCACCAGTTCCTGGCGCATTTCTCGCCGCAACAGGTTGGATTCCTCGACCTTGCCGGTAACATTGTCGGGGTCATGAGTCATTATCTTATGTACCACCAGGTCGGATTGTGGCACTACCACTTCGCCTTTGGCATTACGTACCTGCAGAGTCGTACTCAGGGTGAGCTCGAATTCCGCAGCACGGGCATTGGCGCCAATACTGAGGTTGCGCCGCTCATACTTCTCAGCGCCCAGTTGCAGCACGTAATTGGCTTCATTTGCAGCCAGCCATTGCACACCGTTATTTGAGAGGGAGGACCTGACGCCCTTGGCCAACTCGCCATTGGGGCTGGAGGTGACCAGATGCAGTGCCAGCCATTCCTGGGGGATGTCGATGTTACCGCGCAGCTGAAAACCACAGCCAGTTAACAGCGTCAGCAGCAGCGCGGGCGTAATTATGTGCTTTAGTATTCGCGTCACAGGCTTGTCCCGCTCTCAGTTGGCGACAATGTTGACCAGTTTCCCCGGCACCACAATCACCTTGCGTACGCTAACACCCTGCAGGAATTTCTGCACGTTGGGTTGCTCCAGCGCCAGTGCTTCGGCCGTGGCCTTGTCAGTGTTGGCAGCGATCTCCATTTTGGCCCGCACCTTGCCATTGACCTGCACCACCAGTTCGAAGCTGTCTTTGACCAGCGCCGACTCATCCACTGTGGGCCAGGCCGCGTCCATGACACTGCCCTCCCTGCCCGCCGCCTGCCACAACACGTGACTGATATGCGGAACAATGGGGGCCAACATCAAGATCGCCGCCTGCAGGGCTTCCCGCTCCACCGCCAGGTCCTGGCCCGCGCGGCTTTGCAGTGAGCCCAGTGCATTGGTCAATTCCATCACCGCGGCCACCGCCGTATTAAACGTCTGGCGACGACCGTAGTCGTCGCTGACCTTGGCAATGGTCTCGTGGGTCTTGCGGCGCACATTGCGCTGGTTATCATCCAGCGAATCCGATTCCAGAGGCGGTGGCTCGCCCGCGGCAAAGTGATTTGCGGCCAGTTTCCACAGGCGTTTGAGGAAGCGGTGGGCACCCTCTACCCCGGAATTCGACCACTCCAGTGACTGCTCCGGGGGGGCGGCGAACATGCTGAACAGGCGCACTGTATCGGCGCCATAGCGGTCGATCAGGGATTGCGGATCCACCGTGTTGCCCTTGGACTTGGACATCTTGGCGCCGTCTTTCAGGACCATGCCCTGGGTCAGCAGCCGGGTGAAGGGCTCGTCGGAATTAACCAGCCCTTCGTCGCGCAATAACTTGTGATAAAAACGTGCGTACAGCAGGTGCAGAATGGCGTGTTCAATGCCACCCACATACTGATCCACCGGCGCCCAGTAGTCTGCTTCCCCGTCCAGCATGACCTGATCATTCTGCGGGCAGGCGTAACGGGCGTAATACCAGGAAGACTCCATGAAGGTGTCGAAGGTATCAGTCTCGCGCCGGGCTGCCTGGCCACATTTGGGGCAGTCCACTTCGTAAAATTCCGGCATCTTCTTGAGCGGGGAGCCCACCCCTTCGAATTTCACATCGGTGGGCAACACGACCGGCAGATCTTTTTCTGGCACCGGTACCGCACCGCAGTCACCACAGTTGATGATGGGAATCGGCGTACCCCAGTAACGCTGGCGTGAGACACCCCAGTCGCGCAGGCGGAAATTCACGCTGCGCTCGCCCTTGCCCTCGGACTCAAGCCGGTCCGCGATGGCATTAAAAGCTGCCTCAAAATCCAGGCCGTCGAACTCGCCGGAATTGACGGTGCGGCCCTTTTCAACAAAGGCCGCTACTTCCAGGTCGCAGCGTTCGTCGTCCAAAGGCGCTATCACCTGCACAATGGGCAGGCCGTACTTGCGGGCGAATTCCCAGTCCCGCTGGTCGTGGCCGGGAACCGACATCACCGCACCGGAACCGTAACTCATCAATACAAAGTTGCCCACCCAGATCGGCACTTCGGCGCCGGTGAGGGGGTGCACAGCGCTGATGCCGGTCGCCATGCCCAGCTTTTCCATGGTCGCCATATCGGCCTCTGCGACCTTGACCTGGCTCTGTGCCTCAATAAAAGCGGCCAGCTCCGGATTGGATGCAGCCGCCTGTTTCGCCACCGGATGCTGGGGGGCGACCGCGACATAAGTCGCACCCATCAGGGTATCCGGGCGGGTGGTATACACCTCAAGCGGGTCTCCGCCGGGCAGGCCGAAACTCAGGCTGACGCCCTCGGAGCGACCGATCCAGTTGCGCTGCATGGTGCGCACCCGTTCCGGCCAGGCATCCAGTTTGTCCAGGTCGGCCAGCAGTTGTTCCGCGTAGTCGGTGATTTTGATGAACCACTGGTCGATGTCCCGCTGTACCACCGGGTTATGGCAGCGCCAGCAGCAGCCGTCTTCCACCTGTTCGTTGGCCAGTACGGTCTGGTCGGTCTCACACCAGTTGACGACCGCCTGTTTCTTGTAGGCGAGGCCCTTGTCGAACAGGCGCGTGAAAAACCACTGCTCCCAGCGGTAGTAGTTCGGGTCACAGGTCGCCAGTTCCCGGTCCCAGTCATACGCAAAGCCCAGGCGCTGCAGTTGGCTGCGCATCTCGCTGATGTTATCCGCGGTCCACTGCGCGGGGGGGACATTGTTCTGGATGGCCGCGTTCTCGGCGGGCATACCGAAAGCATCCCAACCCATGGGTTGCAGTACATTGCGGCCCTGCATACGCTGGTAGCGGGCGATGACATCGGCAATGGTGTAATTGCGTACATGTCCCATATGCAGCTTGCCGCTGGGATAGGGGAACATCGCGAGGCAATAGAACTTCTCGCGGGAGTCGTCCTGCTGTACGGCGAAGCTATTGTGCGCCTGCCAGAATTCCTGCGTGGCCTGTTCCAGCTGTTGGGGGTTGTAGAGCTCTTCCATTATCCGGACTTTTGACTGGTGTGTTGCAAAAAAGACCGCGCATTTTACCATTAAAGAATCGCGAACAGGAGAATCACATGCCGCAATTACAGACACTGCCGCTGGCTGCCGGCGAAGAGAAAATTCTCACTGAATTGCTCGCCAGGGGCGGCTACCTGGGCATGCTGGATATGCAGCAGCCCACCAAACTGCTGGCGGAGGGCAAGCTGTGAGCTTTATTCGACCCGAGATTGCAGCACTGCAGCCCACGGGCGTCGCCAAGGCGGCACTGGACGACGGCGAGACCTTTTATTCCTTTACCCGGGGCACCCTGCGCCTGCGTGAGGGTCTGGAGCGATTGCTGCGCTATTAGGACAAGGCCCGCTAGGTAGTGCGCGGCAGCTCAAGTATCGCTTTTGAGGATTGTCCGGGGCCAGCGCAGGCTCAGTCGTGCTGCAGGTGTAAGCCCATGGAACCCGCCCCCAACAGCAGGAGCAGGGCCACAAAACAGATCACAATGATCGGGGTCGAGCCAATGCCGGAAAACGGTGTGCTGCCCAGCATTACCTGCACTTCACCGGTCAGGGTCTGGCGCTGGAACTGCTCGCTTCTGTTCAGCACCCGACCCCGCTCATCGATGATAGCGGAAATGCCGTTGTTGGTGCCGCGGATCAGATAGCGGCCATTTTCCAGGGCCCGCATGCGCGCCATTTGCAGGTGCTGTATCGGGCCCAGGGAACCCCCGAACCAGCTGTCGTTGCTGATGGTGATCATCAGGTCCGCTTTGCGGGCGTACGCCCGTACCAGGTCCGGATACACGATTTCATAGCAGATGAACGGCGACACCCGAAAATCCTGCACCAGCAGCGGGGCCTGGTTGGCGGTGCCTGCGGAAAAGCCGGACATGGGCAGGTCAAAAAACGCGATCAGACCGCGCAAAGTGTCCCCCAGGGGAACATACTCGCCGAAAGGCACTAGTCGTTGTTTGTGATAGACCCCCGTGCTTTTTCCCATGGCGACAATGCTATTGAAATAATGCATGGAGCCAGGCTGGCGCCAGGGGATGCCGCTGATCAGCGCCGAGCCGGCGGCATCGGCCGCGCTGGCCATGGGCTCGAGGAAATCCTGGGCACCCTGGTAGTAATTGGGAATGGCAGATTCCGGCCACAGCACGATATCGCGGCCCAGTACCGATTCTGTCATGGAACGATACAGCGTCAGGGTGGGCTCGTAATAGGCCTTCTGCCATTTCAGTTGCTGTGGAATATTGGCTTGCACAATAGCAACCGATAGCGGGGTTGCGCTGGCAGGCGCCACCCACTTGGCCTGTTGCAATTGCCAGCCCACCAGCCACAAGCTTGCCACCATGGTGGTATAGATCAGCCAGGCCTGCGGGTTGCGGCGCATGTAGGCCAGGTACAGGCAACTGGCACTGAAGGCGCACAACAGTGAGGCACCGAACACACCGATCACTGGAATCCAGCCTGCGGCCCAGGTATCCAGCGTGGAATAGCCCAGGTATAACCAGGGAAAGCCGGTCAGCAACCAACTGCGCAGCCATTCAAAAATAACCCAGAGGGCCGGGAATCCCAATAGCATTCCGGCCATCAGGTTGCGCAGCAGGCGCGCGTAAACCCAGGCGAACAGGGCCTGAAGCAGGGCCAGGCCGGCCACAAACAGGGTGGTCAGAAAGCCAGCCAGCAACACCCCGGCGTGGCCGTGCTCATGGATGCTCACGTAGACCCAGGAAACCCCGGTGCCGAACATCCCCAGCCCGTACAACCAGCCACGCCAGGCAGCAGTGCCGGGCGAGCAGTTACGCAACAGGCCGATGTACAGGCAACAGCTGAGGATAGCCGCCGGCCAGATGTGGTAGGGCGCCAGTGACAGGGTGACCAGGCTGCCGGCAAACAGAGCCAGTAAATTGCTGCCCAGACCCGGGCCCGCCTTGCGCGGGTTACTTGGCGCTGGCACGCACGTGCAGGCTGTGAATCTTGCGCTGGTCTGCGTCGACGACCTTGAATTCAAATCCTTCCAGCGTGGTGGTCTCGTTATCGCCGGGCAAATAACCAAATTGCTGCATTACCAACCCGCCGATGGTGTCGAATTCATCATCACTGAAGTCCACGCCAAACTCCTCGTTGAAATCGTCGATAGGGGTCAGCGCCTTGACCAGGTATTCGCTGTCGCCCAACTTGCGAATGAAAGTATCGGTTTCCAGATCGGTTTCGTCCTCTATCTCACCGACAATTTCTTCCAGCACATCCTCGATGGTCACCAGACCCGCAACGCCCCCGTATTCATCTATCACGATAGCCATGTGATTGCGATTTTCCCGAAACTCCCGCAACAGCACATTCAGGCGCTTGCTTTCAGGTACGGCGTTGCTGGGGCGCAACAGGCTGGTGATGTTGAAGTGCTCCAGGTCCGGTTCCAGTACCTGGGTCAGTAAATCCTTGGCCAGCAGGATGCCCAGTACATCGTCTGGCTTCTCCCCTATTACCGGATAGCGCGAGTGAGCCGACTGGATAATCTGCGGCAGGATTTCCTGCAGGGAGGCATCCGCCTTGATGACCTCCATCTGTGGGCGCGGCACCATGATGTCCCGTGCCTGCATGTCCGCAACCTGCATCGCGCCCTCGATGATGCCGTAGGCGTCGTCGTCAATGACCTCGTTGTCCCGGGCGCTGCTCAGAATCTCGCCCAGATCCTCGCGGGTTTTGGGTTCAGTTGAAAAAGCCAGCGCAATTTTTTCAACCCAGGATTTGTCGCCGGAATTCTGGCTGGATTGGTCGTCGCTCATTCCATGCTCCGGATATTGGCCAGGGGTGTGTCTCTGCCATACGGGCAGGCGCAACCCAGCGATCGCAATATAGTGGTTTCCAGGGATTCCATGATTTCCGCGTCCTCCGCCTCGATATGGTCATATCCGAGCAGGTGCAGACTTCCGTGTACCAGCATATGGGTCCAGTGGGCCTCCGCCGTCTTGTGTTGTTCGCGTGCCTCTCGCGCCACCACGGCGGCACAGACGATGATGTCACCGAGCAGCGGATGGGGAACGTCTTGGGGTAGTTCAGCGGGGAAGGAGAGCACATTGGTGGCTTTGTGTTGGCGGCGGTAGCTGCCGTTGAGTTCAGTCATTTCCGGTTCGCCAACCAGGCGCACACTGACTTCTGCCTCTTTGCGGTGGGGAGAGAGCGCCGCTTCAATCCAGCGCCTAATGTCATCTTCCTCAGGGACGGGCTCACTGCAGGCAGTCTGGATGTCTACCTGCAGGTTCATGGTCGGCTTCGATCCAGGCTGGTGGTGCGGCTGGCATCGTGCGCGTCGTAGGCTTCGATGATACATTGTACCAATGGGTGTCGCACCACATCCCGTGCCTGAAAATAGGTGAAACCGATACCCTCGACCCCGTCAAGCACATTCATGATATGGGTCAGCCCTGACTGGCTGCCGCGGGGCAGGTCAATCTGGGTGGCGTCGCCGGTGATCACTGCGGTGGAAGCGAACCCGATCCGGGTGAGGAACATTTTCATCTGTTCACGGGTGGTATTTTGCGCTTCATCCAGAATGATGAAGGCATTGTTCAGGGTGCGTCCGCGCATGAAAGCCAGTGGTGCGACCTCGATGATATTGCGCTCTATGTATTTGTTGACGGTTTCGAATCCCAGCATCTCATAAAGGGCATCGTACAGCGGGCGCAAATAGGGGTTGATTTTCTGGGCCAGGTCGCCGGGCAGGTAACCCAGTTTTTCGCCGGCTTCAACAGCGGGACGCACCAGCAGGATGCGGCGCACCCGCTCCTGCAGCAGAGCTTCCACCGCACAGGCTACTGCCAGGTAGGTCTTGCCGGTACCCGCCGGGCCGATACCGAAATTGATATCCGTCTTGCCGATGGCGCGCACGTAAGCCTGCTGGTTGCGACCGCGTGGTTTTACCGAGACCCGCTTGGTACGAATTACGGTCAGTGCCTCTACCGGTGAATCATCGCAATCCGCGCTCTCTTCCTCCATGCACAGCTGCTGTAAGTGCAGGTGCAGCGACTCCGGGCTCAGCTCGATACCCTGGGAGATTTCCTTATACAGGTTGCCAAGAAGTCGGCCGACACTGGCAGCGCGCTGCTCGGCGCCAAGCACGAAAAAGTGATTGCCACGCGCGGCGATGGTGACACCGAGGCGTTGCTCGATTTGCCGGAGGTGTTGGTCAAACTGGCCGCAAAGCACCGCCAGGTGGTGGGTGTCGTTGGGTTCCAGTACGAATGTTTGTTGGTTGGGTTCGTCGTCGCTGTTCAATGGGTTCTTCTGCCGCGGGTCGGCGTTCTACATGTACTTAAGGATAACGGGGATTTAGCAGCAGTCAACTGCCGAAAAAGTCGTTTCAGCGCCGGGACTGAGTTCGCCGCGCAGAGAGTTGGGCAGGGCCTCGTGTATCAGCACATCCGCAAAGTTGCCGATCAGGCCGTGGTCGCTGCTGCGGAAATTGACCACCCGGTTGTTCTCGGTGCGACCCTGCAATTGCCCCGGGTCCTTTTTCGAGACACCGGTCACCAGTACGGATTCGGTGGTGCCCACCATGCGGCGGCTGATGGCTTGCGCCTGCTGGCTGATGCGGCTTTGCAGCAGCTTGAGTCGGGCCTTCTTGGTGGCCTCTTCGGTGTCGTCTGGCAGCTCCGCCGCCGGAGTACCGGGCCGGGCGCTGTAGACAAAGCTGAAGGACGTATCGAACTCAAGGTCTTCGATCAGTTTCATGGTGGCCGCAAAATCCGCCTCGGATTCACCGGGAAAGCCGACAATGAAATCCGAGGAGAGACTGATATCCGGGCGAACCTGGCGCAAGCGCCGGATGCGTGATTTGTATTCCAGCACGGTGTGGCCGCGCTTCATGGCCATCAGGATGCGGTCAGAACCACTCTGCACCGGCAAGTGCAGGTGATTGACCAGCTGTGGAATTTCCGCGTAGGCATCGATCAAGGCATCGGAAAATTCCAGCGGGTGGGAGGTGGTGTAACGAATGCGCTCAATGCCGGGGATGCGGGCGACGTAGCCCAGCAACTCGGCAAAATCCACGGTCTCGCCGAGATGGTTGTCACCACGGTAGCCGTTTACATTCTGCCCCAACAGGTTTACCTCGCGCACCCCCTGGCCAGCCAGGTGGGCGACTTCCGCAATGACATCGTCTAACGGACGGCTGACTTCTTCCCCGCGGGTATAGGGCACGACGCAAAACGTGCAGTACTTGCTGCAGCCTTCCATCACCGAGACGAAAGCGGTGGGGCCCTCTACGCTGGGGTCGGGCAGGCGGTCGAATTTCTCTATTTCGGGGAAGCTGACATCGACGACCACGGCGCCGCCGGAACCCGCTTGTTGCATCATTTCAGGCAAGCGGTGTAGCGTCTGGGGGCCAAATATCAGGTCCACATAGGGTGCGCGCTTGCCGATTTCAGCCCCTTCCTGGCTGGCGACACAGCCACCCACTCCGATAATAAGATCCGGGTTCTTCTGCTTCAGGTGCTTCCAGCGACCGAGCTGGTGGAATACCTTTTCCTGGGCTTTTTCCCTTATAGAACAGGTATTTAGCAGTAATACGTCGGCGTCCTCGGGGGTCTCCGCGGGGATCATCCCGTGGCTGTCCTGCAACAGGTCACGCATACGCGCCGAGTCGTATTCGTTCATCTGGCAGCCATGGGTCTGGATGTAGAGTTTCTTTGCCACGGGTCTCATGGTTGTGTAAATGGTTGGCGATGGTTTGAGTAGCTTTTGGGCAGGCGATTATACCGATAAGTAATTGCCAAACCTAGTTTTTTCCGTGGGAGGGAGTATGCTGGAGTCGTGAGCGGTAGCATTGCGCGTCCAAAAATCAGGTGAAATGTTGAATGGCCCAGCCGATCTACAAGGTGATATTCCAGAACCAGAGCAAGGTCTACGAAGTGTATGCGCGTCAGATTTTCCAGAGCGACATGTGGGGCTTCATCGAGATCGAGGAATTCATCTTTGGCGAGCGCAGCCAGATCCTGGTTGACCCCTCACAGGAAAGGCTCAAAAATGAATTCGGCGGGGTCAAGCGCAGCTATATCCCCATGCACTCGATAATTCGTATTGACGAGGTGGAGAAGGAAGGCGCGGCCAAGATCAGTGATGGCGTAGGGGGCGACAGCAACATATCACCCTTTCCCATGCCGGGTGTCATTCCCTCTTCCCGGCAGGGCAGCGACGAGTAGCCCTTAGCGACGGGAAGCCCTTAAGGCTCAGCTCTGTTTCAATTTCTGGCGCACCGTGGCCAGTTTCACGCACACAATAAAGGCACGCATCGCGGCTTCCACTTCCTCCAGGCCGGGGAAGGTCTGCGCCAGGTGAAAGGAGAGCGCTTTCACGTTACCAGGGCTGGCCGCGGAAGCCGTAGTTGAGCGCAAACTCGACAGTCTGGTACATCAGGGTGAGACTGCTGTTGCCGCCGATCACGGTGTTCTCCGGTTCTGCAGCTGTGACTGGTCGGCGCTGTCGATGTGCACGAATGTTTCTGCTCTCGGTGTGGGTCTGGCGGCGCAGATTGTAGCGCCGCATTGAAAAACCGGAAAATGCCGCCATATACTGCTGCTACCTGTACTAGGAAGATGATAGCGAGCCCCTATGAGCGACGACTCTGTGATGGATGACACCGTGGTCAATGGTGAAGTCATTCCCCCGCACCCTGAAGCCCACGACCTGGCCGTTGCCGATGAGGTGATGCCGGATACCTTGCATATAATGCCGATCGCCACCCGACCCTATTTCCCCGGACAAGTACAGCCGGTGGTGGTGAATATGCAGCAGTGGCAGGGCACGCTGCAGAAGGTCGCCGAGTCAGGACACCGGCTATTGGGCCTGAGCTTTGTGCAGGGTGTGGATCCGGACCAGGCCAAACCCCGGGATTTTCCGGGTATGGGCTGTGTGGTACGCCTGCACCGACTGCCCACTGGCGGCGATGCCCAGGGCCAGTTCCTGGTGCAGGGGGTCAAGCGCTTTCGCCTTGTGCGCTGGCTGAGTGAGAAGGCCCCGTTTCTGGCCCAGGTGGAATATCCCCGCAGCCAGGGACAGCGCGACAGTGATGAGATCAAGGCTTACGCCATGGCCCTGATCAAGGAAATCAAGGAGCTGCTACCGCTGAATCCCCTGTACAGTGAAGAGCTGAAGCAATACCTGTCACATTTCAACCCCAATGAGCCGTCCCTGCTGGCGGATTTTTCCGCCGCCCTGACCACGGCCAACGGTGAGCAGTTGCAGGAAGTGTTGGAAACACTGCCCTTGTTGTCACGCATGGAGAAGGTGCTGAACCTGCTACGCAAGGAGCGGGAAGTGGCCGAACTGCAGAGCAAGATCAGCGGTCAGGTCAATCAGCAGGTGTCGGCACAGCAGCGGGAGTTTTTCCTGCGCGAACAACTGAAAGCTATCCAGAAGGAACTGGGCATTTCCAAGGATGACAAGACCGCAGATGCGGAGGGATTTGAGGCCCGGCTGAAGAGTCTGGTATTGCCGGAAGCGGTACAGAAGCGGATCGACGAAGAGATGCAGAAACTCTCTTACCTTGAGACCGGTTCACCCGAGTACGGGGTGACGCGCAACTACCTGGATTGGACCACCTCGGTACCCTGGGGCAAGTACTCCGAGGATATCCTTGACCTGGCCCACGCCCGGGGAAAGCTCGATGAGCACCACGATGGGTTGGATGACGTCAAGGAGCGGATTGTTGAATTCCTCGCCGTGGGAACATTTCGCGGTGAAATATCCGGCTCCATCCTCAACCTGGTGGGGCCGCCCGGCGTCGGCAAAACCTCCATCGGTCGCGCGGTTGCCGATGCCCTGGGTCGGGAATTTTATCGCTTCAGCCTGGGCGGTATGCGTGACGAGGCGGAAATCAAGGGTCACCGGCGTACCTACATCGGAGCCATGCCCGGCAAGTTGGTGCAGGCACTGAAAGAGGTGAAGGTGTCCAACCCGGTGATAATGCTTGATGAAATCGACAAGATCGGTGCGTCCTATCAGGGCGACCCGGCTTCGGCCCTGTTGGAGGTGTTGGATCCGGAGCAGAACGGTGAATTTCTGGATCACTACCTGGACCTGCGCGTGGACCTGTCCAAAGTGTTGTTCATCTGCACTGCCAACCAGTTGGACACGATACCCAGCCCACTGCTGGACAGGATGGAGACCATTCGCCTGGCTGGATACATTGCCGAAGAAAAACTGAAAATTGCGCGTAATCATCTCTGGCCCCGTTCCCTGCAACGGGCCGGGGTGGAAGACGAGCAGTTGAAGATCAATGATGCCGCGCTCAAGTTCGTCATCGACAGTTATTGCCGCGAAGCGGGTGTCCGCGGCCTGGAGAAACAGCTGGGCCGTATTATTCGCAAGAGCATTGTGAAATTGCTGGAAGGGGGAAAAGACAAACTCCGGGTGGGCCGCAAGGACATAGAGGAACTGCTGGGCAAGCCACCGTTCGCTGCGGACAAGCCCTTTCGCGGCCTGGGGATAGCCACCGGACTGGCCTGGACCTCCCTGGGCGGCGCCACCCTGGCCATTGAAAGTTCGCAGGTGCACACCCTTAATCGCGGCTTCAAGCTCACCGGAAGTCTCGGTGAGGTGATGCGCGAATCCGCCGAAATTGCCTACAGCTATGTGATGGCGCACCTGAAAGACTACGGTTGCAATCCCGACTATTTCGATACCAGCATGGTACACCTGCACGTACCCGAGGGCGCCACCCCCAAGGATGGCCCCAGTGCCGGCGTCACCATGGCAACGGCCCTGCTGTCGCTGGCGCGCAAGGAGCGCATCAAACGCCCGCTGGCGATGACCGGCGAGCTGACCTTGACCGGACAGGTACTCGCTGTCGGTGGTATTCGTGAGAAAGTGATTGCAGCGCGGCGCAGCCAGATCATGGAGTTGATCCTGCCAGTGACCAATAAGGCGGATTTCGAGGAGTTACCCAATTATCTGCGGGAAGGTATTAATGTTCATTTCGCGAAGACCTATCGTGACGTGTTCCATTTCGTTTTTGAAGAGCACCTGGACGATAACGCGCTTCACTAATTCTTATTTGACGGGTGTGTTCACTACCGCAGCTTTTCCGAGGGTGGGAGAATCCCAAGACTTGTGCTGCACTATTTCGTTGCGGTGAAGATCGCTCTCCGTGGGGCTGGATAGCCTTCTATGGATTTGCTGGAATCCGCTGGATCCAGGAAGTCCGAGAGTGACTGAAACTTCATCCACTCTGTGCTGCGTTGTTCTTCACAACGGGTAACAGTGACGTCCACCAGTTCGATGTTCTTGAGGCCAATCTTGCCCAGCCAGTTGGCGAGCTGGTCGCAGCTGGGGATAAACCAGACATTGCTCATGCGGGCGTAGCGGCCCGAGGGGACCAGGCAAGCGTTGCTGTTGCCTTCTATTACCAGCGTCTCCAGTACCAGCTCGCCGCCAGCGCGCAGGCTGTCGCGCAGTTCCATAAGGTGGTCGATCGGTGAGCGGCGGTGGTAGAGTACGCCCATGGAGAATACGGTATCGAAGGCTTCGAGTTTCCCTGGCAGGTGTTCGATGCCCAGTGGTAGTACCCAGATATCCGGACGCTGTATATAGTGCTGCAGGGCCCAGAACTGAATGACGAATAAGGGGCTTGGGTCGATGCCAATGACTTCAGCGGCACCGGCTCCCAACATCCGCCAGCAGTGGTAGCCGCTGCCGCAGCCCACATCCAGTACCCGCCTGCCTGGCAGTGGGGCAACGGCGGGCGCCAGTCGGTTCCATTTCCAGTCCGAACGCCATTCGGTGTCGATATGCACGCCGAAGAGGTCGAAGGGACCCTTGCGCCAGGGGTGCATGCTGCGCAGCGCGGTCTGCAGTTGCTGCGCCTGGCCGGGACCCAGATCTGAGCGGCTGCCTACGCGGATAGTATCCTGCTGCAGATCGATGCTGCTGGCCTTGATTTCGGGCAACTGCGCCAGCGCCTGCATCCATTTGGGTAAATTACCGTAGCGGCGTTCGTGGAAATCCTGGGCGATTTGCGCCTGCAGTTGTTGTGCCCAACACTCCAGCTCGCCGTGCTGCCAGCGCTGGATCAGTGGCTGGTAGTCAATCATTTCAGGGCGATGAGTGAGGCGAAGTTGAAACACTGGAACCAGACATCACAACTGCTGAAGCCCGCTGCGGCGATGCGCTGGCGGTGCCGGTTCAGGGTTTCGGGAATCATGATATCTTCCAGTGCATTGCGCTTCTGGGCAATTTCCAGATCGCTGTAACCGTTGGCTTTCTTGAACTGGTGGTGTAATTCGATATTCAGTTCATCCAGGTGTGGATCCTCAAACCGCACCTTCTCGGACAACACCATGATGCCACCCGCTTGCATGCCCGTGTAAATTCGCTGGATCAACTGGTCGCGGGCAGCCGGGTCGATGAACTGCAAGGTGAAATTCAAAACCACGACGCTGGCATTGCTCACCCGGGTGTCGAGTACGTCTGCGCACAGCAATTCAACCGGGGTTTGGTGGCTGTCGGTGTCAATGATGCGGCGACAGCGCTCCAGCATCGCCGCTGAGTTGTCGACGCCGATAATTCTGCAGCCGTCCGGCAGGTCGTTCTGGCGCATGGCGAGGGTGGATGCCCCCAGGGAGCAACCCAGGTCGTAACAGTTCGTGCCAGGCCGCGCATACTTGCCCGCCAGCATACCGGTCATTGCGATGATGGTGATATAGCCCGGCACCGAGCGTTTGATCATGTCCGGGAACACCCGGGCCACATTTTCGTCGAAGCGAAAGGAGGCCAGCTCGGAGATCGGGTTGGCGTAGAGCGTATCCTGGCGTTGGGTCACGTGAACGGGTGTAGCGGCGCGAAAGTAACCAGTAATTCTAGCATAAATCCAGTGGCAGTTAATATCTACAAACCTCAAGGCGGAGATGGAATAATCCCTGCGAAAGTATGACTAAGTTATAAATATAGAACTGGAAGACATATGCCCGCTCAAACGCTTGCCTATCCCGCTCCGCCCAGGCTCAGCCACAGCGTCATGGAACTGGGCCGAATCTTCCTGGAGGTGAGCAGTGGCTACCTGTTGCAGCCGCTTTTGAAGGCTCTGCCCAGGGGGGACGGTCACTCGGTGATGACCCTGCCTGGCTACATGGGTGCAGATGGTTCAATGGCATCGCTGCGAAAATTCCTCGACCGCCAGGGTTACACCGGCATGCCCTGGGGGCAGGGGCGCAACGTGCCGGACGCGGGCATGAATAACATGGAACAGGCGCTGGAGTTTCGGCGGGCGATGGAGGAGACCCTGGCGCAAACCCTGAAAACCGAAATGCGCCGAACCGGTCGCCGGGTCAGTCTGGTGGGTTGGAGTCTGGGCGGTCTGTACGCGACGGGTCTGGCCCACCGCTATCCGGACCTGGTGCGGCAGGTGGTGACTATGGGCACCCCATTTGGTGATCCCCGGGCCACCT
>JAPUKZ010000091.1 GCA_027295405.1 Gammaproteobacteria bacterium | reverse complement strand
CCCTGTACGACAGTACCCGGCCCTATACGCTGCGCTTCAAGGAGCGCTTTCACCAACTGATCGTGCAAATGCCCCGCACGGTACTTGCCCGTCACCTGCTGGACCCGGAAAAATACACGGCGGTGTCCATTAGCGGACGTTCCGGCCTGGGGGCAATCCTGTTCAACTTCATGTTGTCCCTGGCCGGCGAGTTGTACACCGTGGAAGACGCCCCGGATGAATTCTCGGAGAACCTGGTCAATATGATCGCCATGGCCTTCAGCTCCTCGGTAATCCTGGAACAAAGCGACGGCCCGTCACTGGCCCGCGAGGCCATCAAGCGCCGGGTGCGCCAGTACATCGACAACAACCTGCGCAACCCCGACCTGTCCAATGCCCAGATCGCCGAAGCCCAGCGCATTTCCACCCGTTATTTACACAAGCTGTTTGAAGACGAGAAGCAGACCATTCACAACCTGATTCTCAACAAGCGCATGGAAAAGGCCCACCAGATGCTGAGCGATCCGGCCTACGCCGCCCACAGTATCGAGGCCATCGCCTACAATCTCGGTTTTTCCGGCCCCGCGCATTTTTCCCGCAGCTTTAAAAAGCACTTCGATCAGAATCCCAGCGACGTGCGGGTTTGAATAGATTAGATACCCTGCAGTAACACTCAAGAAGCGTTGCGCCTGCCGAATTGATTTGAACCTCCTCAGGGGCCAATTTCCGATGCACCACCCCATAGCTCTTTAACCTATCAGGCACGATCGTTCTCGGTTCACCTTTTCCGGTATTCAGTCTGATCTTAAAACGCCATCCATGGTTTGGATGGGTTCCCGCACCCAACCTTCGCTGCCGTTCGCGCGACGGACTTTCGACCACCAGATCTCGGTAGGATAATCAGTACCACTGGCCCAACATGATTCATCTCGCTCACAATAGTCTGTTCTTTGCTCAATATTTACGCCGCTGGCGTCGATGATGAATACATCACCATAGTGCCAGACCCGATAAAAGCCTTCTGCCTGTGAATCCAGCAGGTAGATAACATCGCCGGCAAAAAACTTGCCGTGATCTTTTGTGGAAATAATCTGACTACCGATTACATGAGTTTCGGTTTTAACAGGCATGAGAACCTCGCCCGGCTCAAGCACGCCGACCTGTTGCGCATTGTCATGCGCTTCGGCAAGTAGCGGCGTTTGCCGGATTACCCGCCATACGTCCCTGGGGCAAGCACCGTCATAACATTGACCGGTAATGTCTGCGATGAAAAGCTCAGGTGGTGCGATTTTTGCGGGTGACTCAACAGGTAATTAACAATGTCTTCCCTGGTCGTGAATTCGTAATCCGCCGGCGGGTATCGGCGAACTGGCGGGCGTCACAGAAAATCGTTTATCTGTTACAGGACACTAGGGGTGTCAGGGATTAATTTCCGCAAGGACGAGGGTCTTACTTGCAACCGCTGCTCGCTTGACAGCTTCTGCGGTGAAAGGTACCCGCTTGTGGTCAAACTGCGCAAACAGGTCCAACTGGTCCATGAACTGGGCATTGGCTGTCTTCGTCCGCGGCACAAAACCGCTTTGGCCCGGCGGAATCACATCGTGGGCCTCGATGCCTTTGCCGGTGGCAATGAACAGATTATTCTCGCTGCCCCGGTTCATATAGCCCGGTAATTCGGCCAGCGCGTCGGGTAGCGCCTGCGGTACGCCACGGAAATTATAGGGTTTCCACTGCATCGGATGGGCCGCAATTCGCCACGCATTTACAGCAACGCCCTGCGCTTCACTCAATTGCTGCAGGCTTGTTGTAAACGCCTCGCGTATAACCGCACGGTAATCTGCCCCGTTGAAAAAATCATAGTCGGCTGAGCTGAGCCCCGCCTGCAGTCGATCCAGGTTGCGTATTAACGCCTTGGTACCCGGCGCCACGCCGCGCGAGGCTCCCAGGGGTTTATTGGGGTTGTTGGTCGCGGCGTAGAGGTGAAAAAAGTCCTCGCCGATATCATCGAGAAATACAGCCTCAAGCAACTCCACCAACCAGGTTTCCAGCAGTGCTTCCGCGGCGCCGTAGTCACCTTGGGTGTCGACCAACCAGTCGCCATCCCAGTCCTGTAGTGTTTTCAGCGCCGCTTGTTCGAGGGTAGATGGGCTCTCGCCACGCCAGGCATCAAACAAGGCGGGCAACAGGAAAGGAGCCGACACATCGGCAAAACTCACCTGCCGGATGATCTGCCAGACCTCGCTGGTTGAGAGCGGTTGTTCCGAGCTTAACCGCTGATTGATTAATTCGACGCGATGGGCGCGAGACCAGGTCATGGACCAGGTGTCAGAACTGATCCAGTCCTGCGACGGGCGATTATTCCAGTTGGCGATAAAGCCCTGCGCCGGATTGCGTACGCTGGGATTTTCCTCATACGGTCGAAATCCCGGCCAATCCCACTCCCCGGTTCCCGGGGTGGGTAAGCGTGAGTCCTGCCCTGAAACACGCTGCGGGTAACGCCCGCCGTGGGTGTAGCCCAGGTTGCCATCCCGGTCCATGTAATAAAAATTGATATTGGTAGTGACGTTTGCCAGGCGTTGCTGCACCGCATCCAGCGAGCGGTCCCGGGCCAGGTTGACCCAGGCCATAAGGCTGTCCAACTCACCACCTTCCCAGGCGCGGGCCCGGGTCCAGGCGCGACCGGTTGCACCGTCAATTTGCTGCACCATGCCGTGCACACTGCGCCGGGCGGTTACCGTAACCGGTGCAGCATCGCGGACGAGAATGGTCTCCTGCCAGCTATCGAAGTGCTTGAACCCACCATTATGCTGGTACTGTTCCGGGTCCTCCGGGTTCAGTACTTCCACATACACGTCCA
>JAPUKZ010000090.1 GCA_027295405.1 Gammaproteobacteria bacterium | reverse complement strand
CGCTCCCTGGAGCAGGTGTTGGCTTGGTTGAACAGTGCCCGGGAAGCGCGCAGCGCCGTAGAACTGGAAACCGCGCAACAATTGCTGTTGCAGGCACTTGATCTGGACCCGGAGCACACCCTGACAAAAACGGAACTCGCGGAAAACCGGCGGGAAATTAGCCGCCGCAATTTCAATCGGGCCATGACCGCGGGTTACCAGGCCATGGACCAGGGCGACTACGACGCTGCGGAAAAGCAGTTTCTCGCGGCCCAGCGTATCCTCCCCTCCGCCCAGGAAACCGAGAGCGCCTTGTTGGATGCCCGCACGTCGCGCACCCGGCAACAAATCGACCACTTGCGGGAACAGGCCGCAGAGGCGGAGAGCACAGAGCAGTGGCAACAGGCAGCAAACCTCTACCAGGCGATCCTGGGCATCGACCAGAGCGTGGTGTTTGCCCGGGCCGGAGGACTGCGCAGCCAGACCCGGGCCGATATGGACAAGCGCCTGCAGCAGATCATCACCAAACCGGAGCGTCTGGCCGACACGACGGTGTTTTTCCAGACTCAATACTTGCTGCGCGAAGCAGGCAAGTTGCAGCAACCTGGCCCCAGATTGCGCCAACAGTTGGCACAGATTTCAAGGCAGCTGGAACTGGCGGTGACACCGATTTCAGTACTGCTGCGATCCGATGAACAAACCGATGTAACCGTGTACCGGGTGGCCCATCTGGGCACCTTTCGCCGCCAACAACTGGACCTCAGGCCTGGCACCTATACCGCCGTGGGCGTGCGCAGCGGTTATCGGGACGTGCGCCGCAAGTTTACCCTCAGCCACGACCAGACCAGTCCGGTCATTGAAATAAGCTGCACGGATCCGATCTGAATGAATCAGGAAGAACAGCCGCAGGCGCAGCCCGAGGTCGTCGCTGCGACCCGCTTTACTCCGCGCGGAGATACGGTGCAAAAACAGCGCTGGCGGGCCCGTCCGCTGCAGATCGCACTGGCTACAGTGCTGCTGGCTTTCAGCATGGCCATGTGGTTCCTGTTTACGGCCAAATCGGTGCTGTTCACCCTCGACCCTGTTGACAGTGAACTGGACATCGACGGCGGCCTGCACATAACGCTGGGAGAGCGCTATTTGATGCGCAGCGGCGACTACGAAATCAGTGTCGAGGCACAAGGCCACTACCCGCTGCGACAGGCGGTCAGCATCGGCACACAGGATCAGCAGCAATTTCACTACAAACTGCAGCGCCTGCCCGGCAAACTGAGCTTCAACAGCACGCCCGAGGGCGCCCGGATACTGGTCGACGAGGAGCCTCTGGGCAGCACCCCGCTGAGCGATATCAGTGTCGCTGCCGGCGAGTACGAATTGAGGGTATTGGCGGAGCGCTATCTGCCCTACCGGCAGCCCATAGAGGTTACCGGCATGGGCCAGGTGGAAAGTTATGAACTCAAGCTGGAACCGGCCTGGGCCAATATCGCCATTTCCAGCACCCCGATCGGTGCCAGCGTGTATGTGGACGGCGAGGTGGTGGGAGTCACCCCCGCGATGCTGGAAATACTGCAGGGCGACCACCAGATCAGCCTGAAACTGCCTCGCTATCGCAGCTGGGAACAATCCCTGAGCGTCAGCGCTGGTGTGCACCAGAATCTGGAGCCGGTCGTCCTGCAGCCTGCCGATGGTGTCTTGCACCTCAGCAGCGTCCCCAGCCGCGCCAGCGTCACCCTCAACGGTGAATACCAGGGACAAACCCCATTAACGATGGACCTGTCACCCGGGACCGAGCATCGTGTCGCGGTCTTCAAAGCCGGGCACAGTAACGCCAACCGCAGCCTGAGCCTGGAATCGGAGGAGCAGCGCCACCTGCAAGTTCGCCTGAAGCCACGACTGGGCGAAGTACTGGTGCAGGTGCAACCCGCCGACGCCAGAATTCTCATTGCAGGCAAGGCCGTGGGCAGCGGCACCCAGACCCTGAAACTTCCCGCTTTTGAACAAACCCTGGAAGTCGCGTTGGAGGGGTATCGCAGTCATCGTCAGCGCTTCACCCCGCGCCAGGGCCTTAGTCAGATTATCAAGGTGGTCCTGTTAACAGAGGCGGAGGCCAGGCTGGCAGACCTGAAACCGGAAATCACCAGCCAAGCCGGACAGAAGCTGTTGCTGTTTACACCCGGGGATTTCACTATGGGCGCCTCGCGCCGCGAACCCGGGCGCCGGGCCAACGAAGTCCTGCACCCGGTGTCCCTGACCCGGATGTTTTACCTGAGCCGCAGGGAAGTGAGCAACGCCGAGTACCGGCAATTTCGCCAGGACCACAACTCCGGACGGGTGGAGGGAAACAGCCTCGACAAGGATCGGCAGCCCGCGGTCATGATCAGCTGGAACGAGGCGGCACTATACTGCAACTGGCTGAGCGAGAAGGGGAAACTGCCACTGTTTTATCAGGTGGAAAACGGTCAGGTAGTCGGGTTCAACGTGGATTCCCACGGCTACCGCCTGCCCACAGAAGCGGAGTGGGCCTGGGCGGCGCGCAGCAAGGGCGAGGAACTGTTGAAATTTGCCTGGGGTAACAAGTACCCGCCCCAGGATGTGCTTGAAAATTATGCCGATAACAGTAGTGCCTATATCACCGGCCGCACGGTAAACGGTTACGACGATGGCCATATCGTCAGCGCTCCAACCGGGTCTTTCAAGCCCAATCACCGCGGCTTGTATGACCTGGGTGGCAACGTTGCCGAGTGGGCCCACGATGTTTACGCGCTACCCAACAGCAGCGGCATTGCAGAAGTCGACCCGCTGGGGGCACAAATGGGCAACAACCACGTTATCCGCGGCGCCAGCTGGACCCATGGCACCGTCACTGAGCTGCGGTTTTCCTTCCGCGATTATGGGAAAGATGGCCGCGACGACGTAGGCTTTCGGGTGGCACGATTTACCGAGGAAAAATGATGTTCACTATGGTCTGGAAGAGTTTACTGATACTGATGCTGATGACGGCAGCCAGCTGGGCGCAACAAACAGCGGATTCCAGTGTCTCAACAGAAGGGGAACAGGCTGCCTCCGAGGAAAAACCCTCGGTTGCAGAGGTAGACTCCGAGTTGGACCCGCAGCCAGAAGAAACCGAGGGGGAGACCAGTATTTCTCCTCCCGATGAATATCGTGCCTCGGAGCAAATATCGGATGATTTGTCCGTCTCATTCCCCGTGGATATTTAGGAAGCCCCATGAAGCAAAGGCTATCGTCTGAATTTATCTTCCAACTGTTCGCCCTGTTGATCACGATAATTCTCGTGCACGCGGTCTACGTGGGCATAGTGCGGCCCAATGCGGATGCGATTTTGCAACAGCAGCTGGAATTGCAGGCAGCGGGTGGTGAGTATGTTCCGAAGCGCTCCATCTACGTTGTCGTTCGCGATTTCGAGCAGGAAGCCTGCTTTGTGTTGTTGATCTGGGCTATGACGATCATGGGTTACAAGGGCCGCCGCCTGCTGCAGGAACAGGAGATTCTGGAGAGCCGCCTGCTGGAGGTGGCTGACGGCACCAGCATCCTGCCGCAGGATGCCCGGGAGTACGGCCGCTCCCTGGAGGCACTGGACGACCAGACCCAGGAATTCCTGCTGCCGCGCACGCTGTTGGCGGCACTGCAGCGCTTCGCCACCACCGCCAGTATTCCCGCGGTGTCCAATACCGTCAAAGAGCAGTGTGACGGCGAGTCCGATCGACTGGATTCGGAGCTTTCCATGGTTCGCTATATCGCCTGGGCGATCCCCTCAATCGGGTTTATCGGCACCGTTCGCGGTATCGGCGACGCCCTGGGCCAGGCCTACAAGGCGGTGGAAGGAGATATCAGCGGCGTGACCGTGAGCCTGGGCGTGGCCTTTAACAGTACCTTTGTGGCTCTGGTTCTGAGCATAGTCATCATGTTCTGCCTGCACCAGCTGCAACTGTCGCAGGAACGCCTGGTACAGAGTTGCCAGCGCTATTGTGACCAGCGCCTGCTGCGCCACCTGGTGGTGCACTAAAATCATGGCCGAGACAATACTACTGGATATCAACGATTTCGGACTGGGTCTGTGGCGTGGTGGCGAGCAACTGCTGTACAGCCCGGGCTACGCCTACCTGCAGGGGCGTGACTACCAGTACGGGGAAAGTGCCCGCGGCCAGGCGCGACTGCATCCCCGGGAGATCAATCATCGTTTCTGGTGGCAACTGAATACCGAGCCACTGCAACCAGGCTTTGGTCCCGCCCGCCACAGTGCAGATCTCGCCCATGGCCACCTGCTGGATCTTCACCAGCTGAGTGGCCGACCAGAGCGGCTGATTCTCGCGGTGCCGGGGAGCATGCAACGCGAGCAACTGTCGCTGCTGCTGGGCATCATTGAGCAGTGCCCCTTCGCTGCTGCCGGCCTGGTGGATCGCGCCATTGCCAGCGTTGGCGACACCCCGCTGGCAGCGGACAGCTACTATCTGGAGTTACAGTTACACCAGGCCCTGCTGACCCGTATGACCAGTTCCGGGGAGCGGGTGCAGCGCGAAGCAGTGACGCCGATTCCCGGCTGCGGCTGGCTCGCAGTTCAGGACAGCATGGCCCAGGCCATCGCCGACGCCTTCATTCGCCAAACTCGCTTCGATCCCCGGCGCAAGGCGGCCACGGAACAGCGCCTGTACAACCAGCTGCCACAAATTCTGGAGCAGCTGGCAAGCCAGCGGGAATACAACCTGGAGCTGGACGGCCATCGCGTGCGCCTGGACCAGGGCGGCCTGGCGGAAAGTTGCGGTAAACACTACCAGCGAATTTTGCAGGCACTCACCGACCCTGGAGTACAGTTGCTGCTGGACCCGGCAATCGTCCTGCTACCGGGGCTGGACGCACACTTCAGCAACACTGTCTCACTGGCGGCAGGCAGCCTGAGTCACTCGGTAGAAAAACACCGGGGGTTGATCACTGCTGAGAACGGTGATATCCATTTCATTACCAGCTTGCCGGCAACGACAATGGCGCCGGCACCGGTACCGGCGCCGGAAGCAGCACCAACACCCGCCCAGGAGCCCAGCCGTTATCGTATTGAGTACGCCGCCGGCCGCTATACACTCTACCCGGGCGCGGGCCAGCCACCCCAGGTGAACGGGACGGCAGTCACGGCCCCGTTGCAACTGCGAGCAGGGGATGTACTGGACGCGGGTAAGGGCGAAGTGTTGCAGCTCGTGGCAGCGGTGAACAGCGATGGCACGCAAACGTAGCAACGTAGCGTTCAACCTCAGCTTTCTGGACGTCATGTCCTGCGGCTTCGGCGCAGTTATTCTGGTCTTCCTGATCATAGATCACTCCATGGAGGTGGAATTCCGCGACCTCAATGTGGACCTGCTTTCCGAGGTCGATTTGCTGGAGGAAGATATCAGGGACGGCAAAGCCGGGCTGGTCAAATTGCGCAATATCCTATCTGACGTGGATTTTGACATGGTGGAGGCACGCGGTCTGGCCTCCCGTATCACCGAGGAAATAGACGACCTCCGGGCCCTGATAGAGAGCCTCGAAAACGAGGGGTTTACCGAGCGCAGCGATATCGAAAGCTTGCAGGCGGAAATTCAGCAGCTGGAAGAGGAGGTGAAAAAGCTGCGCGCCTCCAGCGATGACTCCGGTGGCATTAGCGCGCGCGCCTTCATCGGCGATGGCAATCGCCAGTACCTGACTGGCCTCAACCTGGGTGGACGCAACATCATGGTGTTGCTGGATATCTCAGCCAGCATGCTGGCGGAGGAACTGATTAACGTCATCCGCTTGCGCAATATGGACGATAGCGTCAAGCGCCAGGCCAAGAAATGGCAACGGACGGTGGCCACGGTTGACTGGATCACCGCACAATTTCCCGTCAACAGCCAGTACCAGATCTACACCTTCAACACCACGGCCCAACCCCTGTTGCCGGGCACGGAAGGTAGCTGGCTGGACGTGTCTAACCAGGAACAGCTGGACCAGAGCGTCGCCCAATTGCGCGAACTGGTGCCCAGTGACGGCACCAGTCTGGAAAATGCGATACTGGCAGCAATGGACATGTCGCCGCGACCGGACAATATTTTCCTGATCACCGATGGCCTGCCCACCCAGGGCACCAGCAAACCCAAGGGCAACAAGGTCAGCGGACGCGAGCGCATGCGCTTGTTCGATCGCGCCATTAACCATTTACCCAAGTCTATCCCGGTCAATATTATCCTGGCACCCCTGGAGGGAGATCCGATGGCGGCATCGGAACTGTGGAAACTGGCACAGGCGACCTCCGGCTCCTTTCTCAGCCCCTCACGGGATTGGCCCTGATGCGCAAGCGCCGCGGCATCGAGGAATTCAGCCTGTCCTTCCTGGACGTGATCTGCTGTGGCTTCGGCGCGATTATCTTGTTGCTGATAATCACCAAGACGGTACAGCCGCAAATCATCGAGGCCTCCACCGTGTCACTGGAAGGTCGCATCGCCGCACTCCAGGAGCAACTGTACGAACTGCGCGGGGACAGCCATATTCTCAACCGCGACCTGAATGCCAAACACGAACAACTGTCCCGGTATGAAGAACAAATAGCGATTCTGCGCGGTAAGCTGGCCAGCGTAACATCACAGCACCAGTCCCTGAATGTGCAGGCCAACAGCAACGATGTGGTCACCAGTCAACTAGCTATCGCCCGCCAGGATCTCAGCGAGGAGATGAAGCGCCTGCTGGGCTTGCAATACAAG
>JAPUKZ010000009.1 GCA_027295405.1 Gammaproteobacteria bacterium | reverse complement strand
AAACTCGCCCAATTCCGGGCGCAAATGCTCCACCACCCGCTCCGCCGTGGTGAAATAGAGGGCGCGTCGGCCGTGATACTCGGTAAAGTCACCGGCCTGTTCCATCAAAAAACCGGACCGACGCAGCAGGCGCGGCAGATGACGTTCCATCCTGGCAAATACGCGGTTACGACCGCTCAAGTCGGCCATCGCGAATGCAGCCAGGGTCGTGGCCATACTGATGGTGAAGAAATCCCGAAAACTCTCCAGCAGCGGATGTGTGAATTGCTCCATGACTCAGTGTGTTTCCACATGGCCCAACCTGGCCGGCACCTGCTTTTCAGCGGGATTCAGTGCGACCTGTGGGTGATTGGGCGTGGTGGGCAGGGTTTTGATACGACGAACGGAAGTGATTTGCGATGAAGTGATCAGGTTAAACCACCACAAGGGTAAAAACCACGCCAGATTTAGGGATAATTTCCCATTTATCGAGCAGGTTCAAGAACCCGATACCGCTGTGGGTGGAAAATTTCCCCGTTCCAGAGAGGGATTTCGGGCGTGGGTCAGTCATCGAAAAATGGATAATCGCTGTAACCCTCCGCAGTCTCCACATACAAGGTGGCCTGATTCACTGTGTTCAATGCCAGGCCCTGTTCAAGGCGCTGTACCAGGTCCGGGTTGGCGATGTAGGAGGTAGCGAAGGAGACCGCCGTTGCGCCTTTTTCGGCAATGGCCTTGTCGCCGCTGTCCCGGTCGAAACCGCCATTAATGATAAAGGGGCCCTTGAAGAAATTCCTGGCCATGGCGTAGATATCCAGCGGGCTGGCGCGCATCAGGTGCAGGTAGGCCATCTCCAGGGCTTGAATATCGACGAGCAAATGTTCGAAGGTTTCCTGTGGATCGGGGTCTTTTACGTCGTTAAAAGGAAAACCCGGGCAGATACGCAGGCCCACCTTATCGGCGCCGGCCACGCCGCACATGGCAGCCAGTACCTCGCTGACAAAACGAACCCGGTTCTCCAGTGAGCCACCGTAGTCATCGTCACGCTGGTTGCTACCGGATGACAAAAACTGGGCTGGCAGGTAGCCGCTGGTACCGTGCAGTTCCACCCCGTCGAAGTTAGCGGCGAACGCATTCACCGTCGCCAGCCGGATTTCCTCTATCACCTCGGGTATCTCATCCCGGCGCAGTGCCCGGGGTTCACTGAAGGGCTTCATGCCCTGCTCGGTAAAAACCTCACCCTCGGCATTGATCGCGGAGGGCGCCACAGTCTCGCTCTGCGGGCTCTTGTTGTCTGCATGGGAGCAGCGGCCGCAGTGCATAATCTGTAATACGATCTTGCCGCCCTCGGCGTGTACCGCTTCGGTAATACCAGCCCAGGCGTCGATGTGCTTCTGGTTGACGATCCCCGGGGTGCGGCAATAGCCCTTGCCGTTCTCGGAGGGGTAGGTGCCCTCGGCGATGATCAGGCCGGCACCGGCGCGCTGGCGGTAGTAGTCAACCATCATGTCTGTCGGTGTGCCGTCAGCCTGGGAGCGACTGCGAGTCATGGGTGCCATCACTACCCGGTTTCGCAGGGCAATACTGCCCAGTTGGGTGGGGGTGAATAGATTTGTCATGGTTGCTCCTGTTGTTCTCGGGGGCAGTGTTGTGGGGGCGTGCCGGGTGGGCGATTATTTCACGCTCTCGCGCCTCTGGCATCCCTCAAACGGGCGACATTGCGGGTGGCTCAAAGGGTTGATCAAGATTCTACCCCTGTGTTGGTGCCAGTCTCAGGGGGACCAGTAGTGCTGCAGCCAGCATGGTTATACCGCTGAACACCAGCAGGGCCAGCTGATAATTGCCGTTGGCATCGTACAGCCTGCCGATCAAGGTGAATCCCGGCATCACCGACAGGGTGATCAGCGGTCCCATCAATCCCATGGCCTTGCCGTAGCTGAGCAAACCGAATACCCGCGCCATCATCGACCCCCACACCGGCAACATGCCGCCCGTGGCCAGACCCATCAGGCAGGCGGAGACCAGGATCAAGAAGTAGCCGGGCTCCGAAGCCAGTATCAACAGGGCCACAGCCACCAGTAATTGCGCGCCCCACAGGCCGTGCTTCAGGTCGATCTTGTCCGCGATGAAGCCAAACATCAGCTTGCCTGCAAAGCTGGCGATAGCCAGCGCCATGATCAGGGTACTGCCCTGGGCGGCGCTGTAACCGAGACCGGTGGCGTAGGGTGTGAGATTGGCCAATACCGCCGAGTAAACACAGAACAGGGCGCCCAGGGACAGGCCGATATACCAGTAGGCGGGATTGCGGATAATGTCCTGGAAGCCGAGCTGCCGGTCGCCGGAAGTCGCCGGTGGGTTTTCGGCACTGGCGCCCTCGGGCAACAGTCCCACCTCCTCCGGTCGGCCGCGCACACTCAGGAATACCAGTGGCAAGATCACGATCAGAGCCATCATGGCGAGGTTTTCCATGGTGCCGCGCCAACCAGTTTCCGCCAACCAGTAAGTCACCAGGGCAGGGATGAGTATACCGCCGGCTGAGGTGCCGATGGCGGCGATACCCAGGGCCTTGCCACGGCTGGAGGTAAACCAGCGGGAAATGGCGGTAGAAGTGGCCATGGAGCCGGCGAAGCCATTAGTGAGTGCCATGGTGAGTCCGAAAATGACCACGTACTGGGTAATGCTGGTGCTGTTCGCCAGCAGTAGCAGGCCCACAGCGAATATCACCACCCCGCCGCTCATCAACCAGCGCATCGGGTAGCGGTCAATCAGCGCGCCCGCCAGGGGGGCAACTACCATGCCGGCAAATGTGCCTACCGTCAGGCTGTACATCACCTGCTCAAGGCTGACGCCGAACTCTGCCCGTACCGGCACCACCAGCAGGCTGACGGCGTAGGTGAAAAAACCCACCACCAGCATCTGGGCGAGAAATCCACCGCCGACAACATACCAACCGAAAAACATGCTGCGTCCTCTTGTTATTAGTAGGGAAACCGCTTGGCGACGCCGCGCCTGCGACCGACCAGCTGCTCAGCCCGCTGTACGGCACTGATACGCTGCACCCGGGCGGGCAAATGCGCAAACAATTTGTCAGCCTTGACCTGCTCGCACTGCGGGCTTGGATAACTTTGTGAACCAATCCAGCGGAAGGTCACGTAGCCCTCGCTGTGACCCGAGGGGTCCAGCCAGTTGGGTAGCCCGGGGTCGGCATGGCTGACCACCAGTATCAGCTCGCCGTCTTCTTCCAATTGTGCGTAATGGTCGTTGGTGTTGGACAAGTGGTAGCGGTAGTCCATGCTCTCCCACCAGTAATTGCCAAACTCTACCGCCCAGTACTCCGCCGCTGGCGGGGTCACGCGGATGATCAGGGCCTCCTCAGCGGGCAGCTGCCAGTAACAGATCAAGGGCTCTCCCCCCGGGGTGGCGTCGATGGCGTTGTCATCCAACTGCCGGTAGGACAGGAAGGTATTGGGGCGAGCCTTCCACATCTCGATCATGTCGGCCCAGTAGCAGATGGACTCGCGTAACCAGGCTGCCGAGCGCTCGAATCCCCTGGCGACCTTTTCCGGGGTGATGCTGGGCGGGCTGCCATCTCCGCTCAGTCGATCTATTCGAGCCCGCATGGGTTCCTCGTTTTCCCAATCGGAAAAGAACTGGCGAAAGGTGACACGAAATGTCTGCGGGGTGGTTTTAATCCAATTGCCGGGCTGGGGTTCCGGGCTGAGCATCAGCTCGAAATAACCGTTCTCATCAAGCTGCAGGTCTTTGCCGAACAGGGTGCCCGCGACGCCGCCACCCCAGGGGGTGTCGCCCTGTTCCACAACCGTCACCGCAAAGAAGCTGGCACTGCCGCGGTGGCCGCTGACCTTGTAAGTGTCGGTGCCGTTGATCTGTGCGCCCACGTAGAGGGCGTCGGTGTTGTCGCCACCCTGCTTGCGCAGGGGATCGAAGTAATGGTTCAGTTCGGGATACTCGGGGTCTTTATTCTCCAGCTCAAAGGACAGGGCCAGCGCAATATTGCGCGATAGCAGCCGAAACGCCGCCGCCCGCTCAGTGGGGTTGGAGGGCGCCTGCTCCCGCAGCATTTCGTTGCCCATGGCTTTCAGCTCATCACAAAAATCTTCCCAGGCGGATTTGAGCCGAACTTCGTAATCCCGTAGTTCTGTCATTTGCGGTGTCTCCTACCTGCCGTTCAGGTTACCGATAATGCCATCACTACCTGCTCCAGCACAGCCTGACTACAATAGCTGCGATTTCTGTGCACCGCTTGCTGTGATCTACTATCTTTGGCGTGGGAGTAAGTTATGGGTCTGGTGCGCTGGCGCGGGATGATTAACAAAGGATGTGTCCTGAAAGATAAAGCAAAGAGTAGATACCTATGGAGAACGGCGGAACAGGTGAGGTTGATCGCAAGGCCAACTGGCAGGCGCCACGGCGCCCTGAATGGTTGGCGGCGCTGAATGCAGAGGGCGAAAACCTGGATCTGCAGGCAGTGGTACCCCTGGATGAACAGTCTCTGCTGGCCGCCGCCCGTGAGGGTACCGGCTTGAGTGACTTCGGTGAAGGCTACTGGCGCGAGCCCTTTGCCATACTGTGCCGGGATCTGAACGACAGTGCTGAGCTGAACCTGATGGGGCGGCTGATGGCGCGTAGCGATGTGCTGATCTGGTTGCAGAATCGGCTGCAGGTTGCGGAGCTGCTAAAACGCCATCCGGAGATTCAGGATCAGGAGATAGCGCGGCCTTTGTTTATCGTCGGCTTACCCCGCTCCGGCACCTCAATTTTGTTCGAGGTGTTATCCCAAGACCCGGCCTTTGGTGTGCCCCAGACCTGGGAGGCCATGTTTCCGACTCCGCCCCCGCAGGCCGAGACCTACACCACCGATCCGCGCATTGAACGGGCACATAATCTGGTCACCCAGTGGAACCGGGTGGTACCCGAGTTTGCGACCATGCATGAGATGGGCGGCCGCATACCGGCGGAGTGCGGAATGCTGATGGCGAACAGTTTTATCAGTGATCACATTGTGTCACTGCAACAGGGGTTGGAATACGCCGCCTGGTATGCCAGTGCAGACCTCACCCCGGCCTACGAGTACCACCGCACTCTGCTCCAGATACTGCAGTGGAAGAACCCGCGCCAGCACTGGCTGTTGAAGGCACCCGCGCATCAGAACTACCTGGATGTGTTGCTCAAAGTGTACCCGGATGCGCGCATCATCCAGACCCACCGCGATCCCATCAAATGCATGGCCTCCGCCACCAACATGATGGGGTGCCTGTACTACATGCGCAGCGACAAAGCCTTTGACGCTGATGCTTTCGAGGATTTCATGCAAGGCGAGGCCACCGCACGGCGACTGGAACACGTGATGCAACAGCGGCACAGCGGTGTGGTGCCCGCGCAGAATATTTGCGACTCCCGTTACCAGGACCTCATGCAGTCACCGTTAAGCTGCGTGGAGCACATCTACGCGCATTTCGATATGCCGCTGACGGACATGGCCAGGGACCGCATGCAGGGCTACCTGGCGGCCAAGCCCAAGGGCAAGTTCGGCGCTCATCGTTATGCAATTAATGACGCAGAGAAAGCCGAGCGCAAGTTTTTCCAGAACTACCAGCGCGCCTACCAGGTACCCGACGAAGCCTGATTTGGCTGCGCCCTGCAGTTCTCCAGATTGACCTATACTTGCTCTGTAGTGAAACAAACAGAGGGGAATCATGGCCAGCATCAAGCAACTACTCAAAACTGTTGAGGAGTCACCCAGTGGGCCGCAGGTGGCGGCCATATTTGATTTTGACGGTACCCTGATCGCCGGCTACTCGGCCACGGCCCTGATCAGGGAGCAGTTGCGCCGAGGTGATATTTCGCCACGTGACCTGATCGAGCTGATGGCGGCCGCGGCAAATTTTGGTCTCGGCAATATGGGCTTTTCCGGGATGATGGTGGTGAGTGCCCAGTTTATGCGTGGCCTCAGTGAACAAAGTTATCACGAGTTGGGTGAGGAGCTGTTCATCAAAGAAATTGCGCGGCTGGTCTATCCGGAATCCCGCTCGCTGGTGGACGCCCATCTGGCCAAGGGCCATACGCTGGCGGTGATTTCTTCTGCCACACCTTATCAGGTGGAGCCTGCGGCGCGAGACCTGGGTATTGAACACGTGCTGTGCACACAACTGGAAGTGGAAAATGGTGAGTTCACCGGCTCGGTCATCCGCCCCACCTGTTTTGGCCAGGGCAAGGTCGTGGCCGCCGAAATGCTGGCAGATGGGGCAGGCGCCGATCTGGATAACAGCTTTTTCTATTCTGACAGCAGTGACGATTTAGAGCTGCTGGAGCGAGTGGGCATTCCCACCGTGCTCAACCCCAACAAAAAACTGGACAGGATCGCCCGCGACCGCCGCTGGCCGATTGCTCGTTTCGGCAGCCGCGGTAGACCCACGGTGGGCCAGTTTGTGCGCTCTGTCGCCGCCACCGCCAGCCTGGTTACCTCCTTTGCCGCCGGCGTGCCTATCCAACTTCTGACCGGTTCCAAGCGCGAGGCCCAGAATTTTTCTTTTTCCCTGTTTGCCGATACTGCCAGTGCCTTGATTGGTATGGATCTTAATGTTGTCGGCGAAGAACACCTGTGGTCACAGCGTCCGGCGGTGTTCATATTCAATCACCAGAGCAAGGCTGATGTGGTTATTGTTGCCAAACTGATACGCCGCGACATCGCCGGTGTTGGCAAGCAAGAGATCAAGAAAATGCCGGTTATCGGCAGGGTGATGGAAATGGGCGGTGTGGTCATGATCGATCGCGCCAATGCCGCCAGCGCGATTGAGGCCATGGCACCGCTGGTGGATGCCATGCGCGTTGACGGCAAATCCGTGGTGTTGTCGCCGGAGGGAACCCGTACTGTGTCGCCACGCCTGGGGCCCTTCAAAAAGGGTGCCTTTCACCTGGCCATGCAAGCGGGCGTGCCCATTGTTCCTATCGTGATTCGCAATGCCCTGGATGTGGCGCCCAAGGGTGATTTCGTCTACCGCTCCGCCACGGTGGATGTGGAGGTTCTGCCACCCGTTGATACCAGCAACTGGACGCCGGAGACAGTAAACGAACATGTGGCAGAAGTACGCGGGATGTTCCTGAAAGCCCTGGGTCAGGATGAGAGCCAGCCAGCTTCGAAGAAGAAACCCACCACGGCTAGCAGGAATAAAGCGAAGCCGGCAAGCCAATCGAAACCAAAGGCGCAAAGCAAAGCAAAGACCAAAACCGCGGCCAGGGCCAAAACCACAACCACCGCCAAGACGCGGGCAAAGGCTGCGCCCAAGGCCAAGCCCAGGGCCAAAGCCAAAGCCAAGACTGCACCCAGGGCAAAACCCAAGGCCGAAGCCACGACCAAAGCCACGACCAAAGCCAAGACTGCACGCAGAGCAAAGCCCAAGGCCAAAGCCAGGACAGTACCCAAAGCCAAATCGAAAGCCAAGCCCAGGCGAAAGGCCGGGGCCGGTAACCGCTAGCGCATGCAGATGAGCACCCAGTTTGTAGATAACCCCTGGCCGGATGCCGATCCCGGTAAGATCATATTTATCCTTGATGTGGCCAACAGTTTTGAGCAGGAGTTGTTGCAACAGTGGCTTGCGGGGCACAACCCGGGTTCCGGTGTTCCGGTCACTGTGGCCCTGTCCCTGAGCGGTGACCAGAGTCACCTCGATAGCAGGGCCCTGGTGGGCAAGCTGCAGGTGGATGCGGATACGGTTCTGGCGCCCCTGCGAGTGACCTGGCTGCCGTCCCAGGCAGCGATTGACTCCGGTCCGCGCCTGCGCGACTTTCTGTTTGGCGACCCGCGTCGACCCAGTCCAAAGCGCGCCCGACGCATATTGCAGGACACCCCCGAACAGGTGCACTTTATTGCGGCCGCTCCGGGTTCTATTGAAGAGTTGCAGGAGGCTTTCGCGCAGTTACAGCATGCCGGCGCGGAAGAGCCGCGAGACAAGTTCGCTGCGTTTGTTGCGCGACGTGCCAGTATCACCCTGGATCTCTCCGAAAGACGCTTGCAGGGAGGACGCTACAAAGTTCCGCGCTATGTGGCAGAGAGTTTGCTGACCAGCCGCGCCTACCTGAGCGGGCTGGAAGAACTGGCCCGCAGTGAGGGCGAGAGTCAGGACAAGGTGCTCAATGCCTGCCGGGCCTATATCAAGGAGATGGTGTCTATTCCGCGCACCTTCTGGATTGACGTGAACGCCAGATTCAACCAGTTCGTTCTCGGCCTGGGCTACGAGGACGAGATTGTTTGTGATGTGGAGGCGGTGGAGAAAATGCGCAAGATGGTGCGTGAAAGCCCCGCCATGCTACTGTGGACACACAAGACCTATCTGGATGGCATGGTGGTGCCGAAGGTGCTGTACGACCATGATTTCCCCCTGCCGCATATGTTTGGGGGTGCCAATATGAGCTTCGTGGGTTTGGGCTTCCTGCTGCGCCGCTCCGGTGCCATTTTCATTCGTCGCAGTTTTAAGGATAACCCTGCCTACAAACTGACACTGCGCCACTACATCGGCTATCTCATGGAGAAGCGTTTCCCCATGACCTGGGCCTTTGAGGGCACCCGCTCGCGCATGGGCAAGTTAATGCCGCCTCGCTATGGTCTACTCAAATACGTACTGGAAGCGTGTCACGCCACGGATGCGCAGAATATCCACATCATTCCCATCTCCATCAGCTACGACCTGATACGCGACGTCGAGGAATACGCCACCGAGCAAACCGGGCGTGGCAAGGGCGCGGAGTCCCTGCGCTGGTTCATCGGCTACATCCGCAGTCTGGCCAAACCCATGGGCCGGATTTATATGGACATCGGTGAGCCGGTCGTGCTGGACCGGGCACCGGATCCGGGGGATTCGCTCGCGCTTTCAAAAATCGCCTTTGAGATTGCGGTAGAGGCGAACAAGGTTACCCCCATCACCTTCCCCTCGCTGGTCACCATGAGTTTGCTGGGAGCGGCGCCGCGGGCGTTGACCACCCGGGAGTTGGCGGCGGAGGTGCAGGCACTGCTGCAGTGGGCGCAACAGCGTAGTGCGCGCATCTCCAGTGATTTCGATCCTGAGTACGCAGACCATTTACGCGGCTTACTGGATATCATGATCAATGAGAATGTATTGACGTGCTACGACGAGGGTCCCGAAGTGGTCTACGCTATCGCACTGGAACAACACCCGGTGGCCAGCTATTACCGCAACACCGTTATCCACTTCTTCGTCAACAAGGCCATCATTGAGCTCTCCCTGCTAAAGGCCGCCGAGGCCGAGGACAAACAGGCCACAGACTTGTTCTGGAAAGAAACCGAGCACCTGCGCGATCTGTTCAAGTTTGAATTTTTCTATGCCCCCAGTGAAGAATTTCGCGCCCAGATAAGTACCGAACTGGAGCGTTGCAACCCGGATTGGGCCAGTCATTTAGAGCAGGGCTCGCCGGGCCTGGCGCGCTTGTTGGACGACCTGCAGCCGCTGGTGTCCCACGCCACCTTGCTCACCTACGTCGAAGCCTACCGGGTGGTGGCTGATGTGCTGGCCCGCCTGGAAGCGAACCAGGGTCTTGAGCAAAAAGACTGTGTCGTCGCGGCGCTGAAGTACGGTCGTCAGGCCTATTTGCAACGTCGTATCAGCAGTGCAGCCTCGATTGGCAAAATACTGTTCCAGAATGGGTACCAACAGATGCAGCACCTCGGACTCACCGAGGGCGGTGGCGATGATGTGGCTGCCGGCCGAGCCGCCGTGGCACAGGAATTGCGTGAATTGGCACGACGAGTGGAGCGCATCCGGGCGCGGGTTATGGACCGCCGCGGGTCGGTGTAGAGCAGAGGAGGATTACATAATGCCATTGAAAGTTGGTCTGTTGGGGGGTGGCTCATGGGGCACCACGGTTGCCGCACTGGTGGCACGCAATGCGCCTATCACCTTGTGGGCCAGGGATGCAGGCACAGTGGATGAGATCAATACCCGGCACAGCAATGAAAAATACCTGCCGGGTGCCAGACTGCCTGAAAAATTGCGCGCCAGCACCGATATTGCTGAAGTGTCGGCGAATGTGGATGTGCTGATCGTGGGTATTCCCTCGCAGTCGTTTCGCAGCGTGCTGGAGCAGGTGAAGGAGCATATTCGCTCCTGGATACCCGTCATTAGCCTGACCAAGGGTCTGGAGCTGAGCACGTCCATGCGGATGACGGAAATAATCAACGAGATTTTGCCCGGTCATCCCTGTGGGGTGCTGACCGGGCCCAACCTGGCCCGGGAAATCATGGCGGGGCAGGCCGCTGCCAGTGTGATTGCGATGGAAGACCAGATTATCGTGCGTGAGTTACAGGCCCTGTTTAACAGCGGTCTGTTTCGAGTCTATACCAACGACGATGTGATTGGCTGCGAATTGGGCGGGGTGTTGAAAAACATCATTGCCATCGCGGTGGGCATGGGTGATGGTCAGGGGGCCGGTGATAATACCCGCTCAGCACTGATCACCCGCGGTCTGGCCGAGGTAACGCGTTTGGGGGTGGCAATGGGCGGCCGTGAGGAAACCTTCGCCGGCCTGGCGGGCATGGGCGATATGATTGCCACCTGTATCAGCCCCCAAAGCCGTAATCACCACGTGGGGGTGGAATTGGGCAAGGGTCGGGCCATGCAGGAAATTATCGATGAGATGTCGATGGTGGCAGAGGGCGTCAAGAGCGCGCCGGCGGTCATGGCCCTGGCGCAAAAATACGCGGTGGAGATGCCGATCGCCAGTGAGGTGTATCAGGTGGTGCAGGGTGACGCGTCTGCCCTGAAGGTGTTCCGTGGCTTGCTGCGGGTGAGCGCCGGTGCGGAATCGGAACCAGGATAAGGCCACGTCGAAGTATCAGGTAATTAATCCGAGTTGCCTTAAATCAGGAGGTCTGTTATGAGCCGATTAGACGGCAAGGTCGCTATTGTCACCGGTGGTGCGCAGGGCATGGGCGAGGCGACGGTACGGCTGTTTGTGGAACACGGCGCCAAGGTTGTGATTGGTGATGTGGTGGACGAGGCGGGAGCAGCGCTGGCGGCGGAACTGGGTGAGTGTGCGGCTTTTGTCCATCAGGACGTCAGCGTGGAATCGGACTGGGCGCTGGCGGTGGACAGGGCACTGGAATTTGGCGCGCTGAATGTGTTGGTTAATAACGCCGCGATATTGCATATGGCTGCCATCACCGATACCACCCCGGA
>JAPUKZ010000089.1 GCA_027295405.1 Gammaproteobacteria bacterium | reverse complement strand
TTGGGCATGTGACACTCCGCTATTGATGTGGTTTGCGCGTTGATGATTCGCGGCAGAGTATCAAACCGTTGCGCAGCGTTCACCCCCGATTAACGAATGTGCCGCCCTCGCGTCGAGGGTCCGCCGCGGCTTGCAACCGATCGGCTCCGTCGAACACAGCCGCAGCGACACCACCGAAATACATATTAGTCGACGAGTAGGGAACAACGTTCATGTCGACCAGGGGCAGATCGATGCCTGGCTCGTGGGAAAGTTTCGGTCGCTCGCCATTGACGTCAATATGGAGACGAGGCCAGGCTACTGCCTCATCAAGGTCACAACCGATTTGTGTGTAGTTGATCAGAAATTGATGCAGGGCAGTGGTTATTCGATCCGCGCCAGGTGAACCGAAGGCCAGGACCGTTTTATTTTGTCGGGCGACACCGGGCGCCATGTTGGAAGGCAGGCGGGCGCCCACCGGACCGGCAGCCAGCCCATGGCGATTGAGTTCCATTTCTCCCAGGCAGTTATTGAGCCAGAGGCCGGTGCCCGCGGGCATTTCCCCGGAACCGTAGCCGGACGATGCGGTGATGGCGCAGGCCAGGCCGTTGGAATCGACCGCCGAGGTATGCACGGTTGAAGCAGAAGACCAGCGGCTGAGGAGTTGCCCGTTGGTTGCGAGTTCGAGCATCTCATTCGCTGCTGCGCCAACATCGTCCGCCAGATCGAGCTTGTTTTTGCGATAAGACAGGGCCGCCAACTGCACTCTGACCAGGTGAGCAATAGCTTCTTGGTTCCAGCTCTTAATCGGTTCATCAGCGAAACCTTGCAACATCGCCGCGAGCATCGCGCCGCCGACTGCCGGTGGCGGGTTTGTGGCAATGCGCCAGCCGTTGGAGCCAACGCTCAGCGCTGGCCGCACGATTGCCTCGTAGCTGGCCAGGTCAGTGCGCGTCAGTGTGCCGCCGGCTGCGCGCACATGGTCAGCGATTCTTGCTGCAAGATCGCCTTCGTAAAACAAGCGCGCACCCTCCGCTGCGATCGCCGCCAGGCTGTCGGCAAGATGAGGTATGACGACACAAGCACCCGACTCCAGCAGTGAGCCATTGTTGTCATGCAGCGACTTGAAGCCGTCTGCGCTGCGCGAAAATATGGGTGCAGCCGAATAACCCAGGTAATAATGGCAGGCTTCAGAGAGGGGAAATCCATCGGCCGCGGCTCGAATTGCGGGTTGCAAAGTATCTTTCCAGTTCACGTTACCAAATGTCTGGCTCGCCTTTTCAAGGGCGGCCAGTGTGCCGGGAACCGCAATTGATGCACCGCCGATGACGGTGCGAACTCCTCCACCGTATTCCATCTGGACTGCCAAACCCCGGTCGGGGTCATGGCGGGCGCCAGCCTCGATGCCCGGTACAGCGACATTGCCATCAATAGTGATTGGTTCTTTGTCCGGGTGCCACACGGTCACATACGCGCCGCCGGCCAGCGCGCAAACACCGGGCTCCGTGTTGGCCGATAGCATGGATGCAGCAACGGCGCAGTCAACGGCATTTCCGCCGCAGTCGGCTACCTCGGCTGCAGCGTCAGCAGCAAGTTGTGACGTCGTAGCGACGGCCACCTTGCAGGGTTTTTTACTACTTTCTGGCGAAGCCCTAGAAATGGATCACCGATCGAATGCTCTTGCCCTCATGCATCAGGTCGAAAGCATGGTTGATATCTTCCAGTCCCATCGTATGAGTGATGAACTCATCCACTTTGATATCCCCGGCCATGTATTGATCGACCATGCCGGGTAACTGTGATTTTCCCTTGCAGCCACCGAATGCAGTGCCGCGCCAGACACGCCCGGTTACCAACTGAAACGGGCGTGTACTGATTTCCTGGCCCGCACCGGCGACACCTACGATGATCGATTCGCCCCAGCCTTTGTGACAACATTCAAGCGCTGATCGCATGAGTTGCACATTGCCAATGCATTCGAAGGAATAGTCGACCCCGCCGTTGGTCATTTCAACGATGACTTCCTGTATCGGAATGCTGTGATCGTTTGGGTTAACCGTGTCCGTCGCACCCATCTGGGTAGCGAGTTCAAATTTGGATGGATTGATGTCGATGCCAATAATTCGGCCGGCTTTGGCCATCATCGCACCCTGAATCGCACTCAGTCCCACACCACCGAGCCCAAACACGGCGACAGTGGCGCCCGGCTCTACCTTGGCGGTATTCAGAACTGCGCCAATGCCTGTGGTGATACCGCAGCCCAGCAGGCAGACTTTTTCAAGCGGTGCTTCCTTGCTGATCTTAGCGACCGAAATTTCCGGAAGTACCGTAAATTCACTGAACGTGGACGTGCCCATGTAGTGATAAATTGATTTGCCTGCCTTCGAAAAACGGGAGGTTCCATCCGGCATGAGTCCCTGGCCCTGGGTGACACGAATCGCCTGGCAAAGATTGGTTTTTCCTGATTGGCAGAAATCGCATTCCCCGCACTCGGGTGTATACAACGGAATGACATGATCGCCAACGCTGAGCCCCGTAACGCCCGCGCCAAGTTCCTCAACAACGGCTCCTCCTTCGTGCCCCAGGACTGCCGGAAAAATTCCCTCAGGATCCTCGCCTGAAAGCGTGAACGCATCGGTATGGCAGACACCGGTGGCGATGTTGCGCAGTAGCACTTCGCCGTCTTTCGGACCATCGATATCGATTTCTTCTACTTCAAGCGGTTTGCCTGCTTCCCAGGCGACGGCTGCACGGGTTTTCATAATTACTGGCCTTTTTTTGTTGCGGCTGATTCCTAGCCCGGGCTAGGCGAAATTTGCACGTTGATCGGAAACTACGCCGCCGATAGTCGCATGATTATATGGGTGTTGACAGAGGGAGACTTAACGACGGTGGAAATTTTCTTCTGTTCTGCCGTTAACTGCGGTACAACGATTCGCTCATGTATCCATTGACAGGGCATCAGGCAGAAAATGAGTCTCGATCAGTTACGTAATCAACTATCGGCGTTGGACCGCAAACTCCTGATGCTGATCGGCGAAAGGCACCGCATTGTCAGCGACATTGGCCGCAACAAGCGCGACCGCGGTCAGGCGACCCGTGACTATCAACGCGAGAAAGTCGTACTCGGTCGGGCAAGAGAGCAAGCCAGCGCTGCCGGCATCGATCCCAATGTTGCCGAGGAGATAATGAGCCTGCTGATTAAATCATCGCTAACCAACCAGGAACGCGATCGGGTTGCGGCGGAGGGTAAAGGGAGCGGTCGTAGCGTCCGGGTGATTGGTGGTGCCGGCAAGATGGGCGGCTGGTTTGTCGAATTCTTCCGCTCA
>JAPUKZ010000088.1 GCA_027295405.1 Gammaproteobacteria bacterium | reverse complement strand
CAACAGCTGGAGACGGGCTGGTTCTACAGCAATGACCCACCGCGTCAATTCGCCCAGCTCCTGCTGCAATTACCGCTGCAGGCCGCCCAGGCGGTTGGAGTATCTGATCTCGCACTGCTTGGGGGAATTTACGGAGCGAGTCTGTACGGCCTGCCCCTGTTGCTGTTGTTGTTGTGTTATCACTATTGCGAAAACAAAGCTTACTTCCTGTTTCCACTGAGCAGTTATCTGTTGGCTTCCCTGCCCGCATATTCCTTCATCATTTCGGAAGCTCATCTGCTGGCAGGCCTGTTTTGGCTTTGCGCGGTGCTGATCAATCGCTCCCAGGCCCTCACCTTCGGCCAATGGCTCTTGCTGCTGGCGCTGGCCATACTTGGCAGTCGCAGTTACGAAACGGCGGCATTCCTGTTACCTGCGCTGGTACTCATGATCGTGCTGCGGGGAAGGCTGCAACTCTCCATCAGGGCAGCGCCCTGGTGGCTGTTGGCCGTCATTCTGATCGTCGGGGCGATCATGTCGGCGCAGGGTGCCCTGGAACCCAGGGACACAGTCAACCAAGGGCGCTATCTGCAGGCAGTGGGGCAGATTCTGACTGGCAGCGTTTATTTGCAGGCTGTCGCCATCGCGCTGCTGGTGCTCGGTGTACTCCATAAATACGGGTCTCGGCTAACAATCAGGTCAGTGGCGATGGCCTGCGCCCTGCTGACCCTATGCCTGACGCTGATATTCGCCCAGGTCCCCGGCTTGCTCAACCTGGACCTGGCCTACCCCTCCCGCGTACTCCTGCTGCCGGTGCCTTTCGCCCTGTCCGGCCTGTACCTGCTGGCAACCCGTTTGCCAGACACCCGACGATTACAGCTAGTGCACGGCCTCGCCAGCATATGTTTGTTTTGTGCCAGCTACCAGTTTGCGGCCCAGCTGCATGCCAGCTATCAATGGGACGGGTATCGCAGGGTTTTCCAGAGAACCTTGCAGGCGGGACCACCCAGGATAATCGAATTCAGGGACACGGTTCTGGGGCGCGACTACGAAGGTCGGGTGGCGCTGCGGGCCCAGCACTGGCGCTGGACCCTGCCGCTGCTGAACATCGTGTTCGCAATCGATGGGCAGGTACAGCGCTATCTTTACGATGCCAGAGCGGCCTACCAACCCTACAATCTGCATAAGTTGCCCAGGCTGGAAGACCGTTATGGCGTGCGCTACTTGTTTTCCAACCGGGTTGAACCGGGGGAATTGCTCACCTTCAACCATGCCAAGCTGCACTTCGATCAGTGGTACCGACCCGGCGCCGACTTTCGCTGGGCCCGGGGCGGCGACGCCGAACTCCGTTTCCTGACCGCGGATCACCAGCAGTTCAGCGGCAGCGCGACTGTGAAACTGGGCGTGCGCCGGCAGCAGGAGCTGGAAATCTGGTTAAACGATATGCTGCTTTTCACCGGAAAACTTGAGCGCGCACGCGAATCCATAGAGTTGAAATTCGATCCCCGGTTGCTCAAGACCGGGTCGGAAAATACGCTGTCGTTCTGGTTTTCCGACCCGCGCGTGGCCAGTGAGCGCGACCGCCGCATGCTCGCCGGCAAGTTCCGATCACTACAGCTGCACTAGCGAGCCTTTGAAAAGCAAACACTAATCTTCCTCCGGCGGGGTATACCAGATCGGTGAGGTATAGGCCCGGTCCTGAATACTCATCTTCACAGACTCAGGAAATTCGTCGCCGAAAGCCCGGGCATCATAGGCTTGCCAGGAAGGAGTGGGGATTTCCAGCACCCGCGCATAGTAGAAGGCGCGTTGGGTCTTGTCGAAATCCGGATCCGTCCATAGCGCACGCAACTCAACCGCGCCAATTTCGTTGCTGTAGGTGGCTTTGCTAAAGTTAACCGTGCTGCCCACGGTTTTGACCTTGCCCTTGCCCTTGCGGCCGATCTTGCGGCCGTCGGACACCGCTACGTTATAGACCTGCTCCCGGGTTTCGCCGTCCTCGTCCAGCCATCCCTTGATGATCTGGATGCGATCAAGATTGGCCCCATCCGGGTCCTTGCTGGCGGCCAGCATGAACACCGGTGCCTTGTTCCGGATTCGCAGTGGCAGGTTACCGCCCATAGGAACGCCCTCACGATAACCTATTTTTGCCATCGCCGGACTGTTCACATCCTGCTGGCGGTACCTCCAGCCGCCGAACATCCTGACCACAATGCGGGTGCCCGTGGTCGCATACACCTCCTTGCGTTGCAGCGCGTCGAATAAGGCCTCGCGGGTGTTTTCCCGGGCCCACACCCCGGCCAGCCCGGACGCCACTTCCTCGTAGGCCACCAGAGACAGCGCATCGTCAGTGGGTGATTTGACCACGTACTCTTTCCAGCGGCCGGCCCTCGGCTCGCTCTGGCTGAACTTGCCGAAGTAATTTTCCTCCCGGGTTCCGGCCAGCCCGGTGTGGGAGTCAGACGCACCAATCATGCCGAACTTGAAGGGGTTTACCCCGGTTGCAGCCGCGTGTTTGAGACCGTTCCTGAGTGCCGGGCGGGCATATTCAAATTCCAGCATGGCCTGGGTCTTGGCCTCACGACCACCAATATCGCCCCGGTCCCAGGTACCAAAATCTGCAAATTCATCATCCGGCGACAGCCAGGGATGAGCCTCACCGTCGCCCTTGATCTGGGTGACCTCGGTCAGGGGTTCCCAGCGGGCGCGCCGGGTGGCGTAATCTGCATCAATGGGGCTGCCATCCTGGCGGGTGGGCGCGAACATCAAGCCATTGCTGAGATTGCCGTTGTGCGGGATGGCCAATACCTGGCCCTGGGTGCTTTGTTCGTAATCCTCAAGCCAGGTCCACAGGTCTTCAGGGTCGGGCGAATCAAAAGAGGAAAAGGGAACGATCTGCCCCGCTTTGCTGGCATCGTCCCGAAAAATCACGACCCGGTGCAGGTTCTTGGCATTCCTGGTAGTCGTCCATTCGTAGCCAATCAGCGCCGTGAAATACCCCGGCTTGTTGAACTGGTCCGCTGTGGTCACCTGCCGCTGCCAGATATCGGCATTGATTGAGGGCTCCTTGAGGGGGTCCAGCCCGGGCAACATGCCATCGATTGCCCATTTGTAAAAAGCGGCGTAGCCATCGCCGCTCTGGGACAAATCGTACACCTGGCGCCCCCACGGGTTATCCAGCAAGGCCGGCATGGCTTCCTTGACCGCGATGGGCAGCCCCAGATTCTCTGCATGGTCAGATACCACCAGGAAATCCAGCGGGCGCACCAGGCGCGCTCGCACGCCGCTACTGGACGTCACCTCCTCGCCCATGGCAAAACGATAGGCGTCTTCCGGGCGCAAGGTGGTACCGATCATCCCCGCGTCGGTGGAGTACTGGGTGTGCAAATGGGTATCACCCCAGTACACATTTTCCC
>JAPUKZ010000087.1 GCA_027295405.1 Gammaproteobacteria bacterium | reverse complement strand
AGCCGCGCGATCCGAAGGAGATCTGATCCTGCCCGCCTCTGATAGACAAGCGCAGCGTTGGCGAACAGTGCTGGCAAACCGATGACCAGGGCAGCGGTGGCGTTGAGGTCGCGGCCATCCATGATCGAGGCATCCAGCTCGTTGCGACCCGCATGGGTAAACACGGCGCCGCGGCCCGCGTTGAACAGGGGTGAATCTTCCAGAACCTGGATCGCAGCGGTTACCGCGTCCAGTGCGCTACCCCCGTCCTCCAGGATGTCCTGTCCTGTTTGCAGGGCGGTGTCCAGTTGCGCATGATAAACCGCCTGTTGATCTTCATTAAGGGTACTCGCGTGGATGGTGCCCGCGCCGCCGTGAATAACCAGCGCCCAGGCGGGTGGTTCGCTGCCGGAGCAAGACCACAGGCAAAACAGGCACACAGTAGTGAACAAAAGTCGCATACGCATAACATATTGATTAATTTGGTATTATTAGTGCGTGAAATTTAAATCTTATCACGAAACAGTGAATAAGGCATGCGGTATGACTAGCAAGGAACAGGTGAAACCGAAATCGACAAGTTTTATTGCGCTGGGGGTGTACTTGCTCGGCACAGTCGCGAGCGCCTGGGCTGAACCCGACGCCCTGTTCGCCGAGGCCACCCGGCGTCTTGCCCAGGATCGGCCCGTCTATGCATTCACGGTGGTCACCCGGGGCAGAAAAGAGGTTCTGGTGGAAACTTTCGATCCCTCCCTGGAGATCGATGCGCAGTGGTAATTACTCTCTGTTAATGATGAAGCGCCCGACGAAGATCGCGTTGAAATACACCGGGAGCAGAAAAGGCAGGAGCGCGAGGAGAAACCCCCGAAAAAGTTCAGGGAGCTGGTTGATCTTGCCAGCCTGGAACGGGTTGCGGAGAATGAGACCGAGGTACTCTACGAGTTCAAGCCGAATCTGTTTGATGATAAACCGGAGTTGAACGAGAAGTTTGTCGGCAAGATAGTGATCACCAAAGCTGACCAGCGCATCAAGCAGATGGAATACCGCAACACGGAGAAGATCAAGCCGGCGGCTGTGGTGACGCTTGAGAAATTGTACACTCAGGTAAACTTCATGACGCTGTCTGATGGCCAGCCGGTGGCGCAGACGATCTCAATTCACAGTCAGGGTACAGCCTTTGTATTCAAGAAATTTGATGAACGGGTCACGCAGGAATACAGTGACTATCGCCGGGTTATTCAGGAACCGCCCGCAGAAATCAGTGACAAAGATAGTACGGCCAGCCCGGACAGCATAGTTGACGAGGAGCCAGGAACATGAAGCAGCGCGAGGGTCGACTGCAGGGCGCGAATAATGCCTCCATATATTTCCAGTGCTGGGAGCCCGAGCATGCCGTGCGAGCAGTGTTTGTGCTGGCCCATGGTGCCGCGGAACACAGCGGCCGCTACGATATTTTTGGCAACCATTTCGCCGCTCGGGGCTACACGGTGGCAGCCCTGGATCATCCCGGTCACGGTCGCTCGGAAGGCACTCCGGGACATGTGGAGCACTTTGATGATTACATTGAAACGCTGCACAACTTTCAACAGCAACTGTGCTCCGATTACCCCGGCGTGCCCCAGATTCTGCTGGGTCACAGCATGGGCGGCCTGATCGGAACCCTTTACCTGCTGCGTCATCAGGACGCCTTTATCGGCTGTGTGTTGTCAGGTCCAGCCATCAAGACCGAGCTTAAGCCCGGGTTTTTGCAGATGCTGGTGATTCGGTTTTTGTCCGCTTTTTTCCCAAAAACCGGGGTGCTGCAACTGGATGCCAGCGGTGTTAGTCGCGATCCCGAGGAAGTGGCCCGCTATATCAACGATCCCCTTAACTACTCTGGCAAACTCTCGGCGCGCCTGGTGGCAGAGCTGTTTCAGGCCATGGAAAATATCCAGACCCGGGTTGCCGAAATCAAATTGCCACTGTTGCTGCTACACGGCGGCGCCGATGTCATGGCGTCGCCTGAGGGTTCGCGTTTCCTCGATGCCAATGTCAGTTCAAGGGACAAAACCCTGAATATTTATCCCGGGCTCTATCACGAGATATTCAACGAACCGGAGCGGGAACAGGTTTTTGCGGATATCCTGGTCTGGTGTGAGGGCTTACTGGGAAAACAGGCGCACTAGCTGAGATCCTGGCCACCCCCGAAAATCCAATGTATTGACATAAATACTGTCAATAGTAAACTTTGACGCTGTGCTCATTCGCTGCCCCCAGGACCTGCCCATGGACTTTGTACGTACCCCTGACGATCGTTTCGAGAATCTGGCCGATTACCCCTTCGCTCCCAATTACCAGCAGGTCGTTGACGGCGATGGCGGGGAATTACGCATTCACCATGTGCAGAAGGACCAACCCGGTGCCTGTGTCGAAGTAATCCTGAACCTGATACGCGGCACTTACTGAAACGCCGAGGCAAACCACAAAGAGGCAAGCACAACCATGGGCGCGGACTATATTCTTTACGGATCCGATCATTCCTACTTTACCGGTAAAGTCAGGCCCTACCTGCGCTACAAGGGGCTGGATTTCGAAGAGCGGCTGGCTACCCGCGAGGTCTACAAACAGATCATCCTGCCCCGGGTCGGTGCGCCCATTATCCCGGTGCTGGAGACTGCCGCCGGTGAGATCGTGCAGGACACCACTGACATTATTGATCTGCTGGAATCACGCCACCCGCAGCCCTCCGTCTATCCCCAAGGCGCGCGGCAGAAACTGGTGGCGCTGTTGCTGGAGCATTATGCTGACGAGTGGTTGGTGATTCCCGCCATGCATTACCGCTGGAGTGTGCTGGACCAGCAATACGAATTCATTATGCGCGAGTTTGGTCGTATGAGTGCGCCCGATGCAACTCCCGAGAACCAGGTGCAGATCGGGGAGAAAATTTCCCAACCCTTTCGCGGCTCTATCGCGTCCCTGGGGATCGATGCGGCAACCATCCCGGCGATTGAACGGGTGTACGCGGAGTTTCTGCAGCAGCTGGATGAGCATTTCACGCGCCACCCGTTTCTGCTGGGCACTCGCCCCAGTATCGGTGACTTTGGGTTGATGGGGCCATTGTACGCTCATCTGGGCAGGGATCCGGTCCCCAGGGCGATGATGCAAGCGCAAGCGCCGGAGGTGTTCCGGTGGTTGCAGCGCATGAATGAGCCGGAGCCAGTGGCGGGAGAATTTCTGGCCGCGGACGAAGTTCCCACGACCTTACTGCCAATCCTGAAAACCCTGTGCCGTGACTTTCTGCCGGATGTGCTGGATGTGATTGTCTGCAATGCAGCGTGGTTAGAGGAAAACCCGGGTGCAAGCATCCCGCGCTACCTGGGTACGCACCCGTTCCACACGGGTGACGGGGAGGGTGAGCGGATCATTCACAGCTACAGTCAGTGGATGTTCCAGCGCGCCTGGTCGCATTACCAGGCGCTTACCGGCACCGAGCGTGAATCAGCGGATGCGCTGTTGTCAGATATTGGTGGTCTGGAAGCCATGCAGGTGGAGATCACGCACTGGCTGCGGCGCCAGCCCGGGCAGCTGGAACTGGTTGAAAGTGATTAACCATAGCCGCCAATGGTGGCCGGGAATAGCCGGGTAGCGAGTTACTGCCAGCTCTGTTCTGCGGAGTTAGAATACGGTGAACAGCAAGGGAAAAGAAATTGGCACACCACGGTAAAAACTATGAAACCGGTTGTTGACGCACTGATAACAGCATTGGGAAAAGAGGCAGTTGTGTCTGGCGAGGTACTGCGGGAACGGGCGGTCAGCTACTGGGATGCCTCACCCACTCAAGCCCTGGCCCTGGTTTTGCCAAAAACCACGGAAGAGGTCAGCCAGGTACTGGCGATTTGCCATCAGCTGGGCCAACCCGTCGTCACCCAGGGGGGACGCACCGGGTGCGTCCAGGGGTCGGTGGCCAGCGCTGACGAAATCATACTCTCGCTGGAGCGTATGTCGAAGATTGAAGATGTGGATGCACTGGGTGGCACCGCGACCGTGCAGGCGGGCGCCGTACTGCAGGTGGTGCAGGAGCACCTTGCCGAGCAGGGATTGTTGTTTCCCCTGGACCTGGGCGCCCGCGGTAGCTGCACGATTGGCGGCAATGTGGCTACCAATGCCGGCGGTATCAACGTACTGCGCTACGGCATGATGCGTAACCTGGTGCTCGGTCTGGAGGTGGTGTTGGCCGATGGCACAGTCGTGTCCTGCATGAACCGGATGCTGAAGAACAATTCCGGCTACGATCTCAAGCAGTTGTTTGTGGGCACTGAGGGAACCCTGGGTGTGGTCACCCGGGTGGTGTTGAAACTGTTCCAGCAACCCGTGAGTTGCGACACAGCGCTGCTGGCTTTGCAGAGCTTCGAGCAGGTCACCGCACTGATGCAGTCCCTGCAACGGGACCTTGCCGGTACGCTCAGTGCCTATGAAGTCATGTGGGGTAATTACTTTCGGGCGGTAACCGAAGAGGGTGGACATCGTGCGCCCATGCGCCGCGATTACCCGTACTATGTGGTGTTGGAAGCGGAGGGCGCCGAGCCACAGGCGGATACCGAGCGCTTCCATCGGCTCCTGGAGAGTGCTCTGGAGGCTGGCATCATTGTGGATGCGGTGATTCCCAAGTCAGGGCAGGAGCGTCGCGCAGTGTGGGATATTCGCGAGAACTTTGAAGTGTTATTGAAGAGAACGCCGTGCTATCTGTATGACGTCAGCTTGCCAATCGGATCAATGGCCGCCTACGTTGAGCAGGTACAAACCGGTTTGCAGCGGCGTTGGCCTCAGGTGTTCTGCTCGGTGATAGGTCATATCGCGGACGGCAACCTGCACTTCTTCGTGATACCGGGTGTGGAAGATGATCTGCACGAAGAGGTTAATCGCGAAATCTATGGCCCCTTGCAGGCTGTTGGCGGGGCGGTTTCCGCCGAACACGGGATTGGCATGGAAAAGAAGGGCTGGCTGGCACACAGTCGCAGCGACACTGAAATCGCGCTGATGCGCACGCTGAAGCAGACGCTTGACCCCAGCGGGCTGCTGAACCCTGGCAGAGTATTCGATCAGTAACCCGAGGAGATATGTGTGACGGACATGATTATTACCAATATTGAAGAGGTGCCTGGCAAAACCATTATCCAGCACCTGGGCATGGTGCAGGGCAATACGGTGCGCGCCAAGCATGCCGGACGCGACATTATGGCCGGCTTCAAGAATCTGGTGGGGGGTGAGCTCAAGGGCTATACCGAGCTGTTGACGGAATCCCGCGAAGAGGCAACCCAGCGCATGATCGAGCAGGCCCGCTCCCTTGGGGCGAACGCAGTACTGAACGTACGCTTTTCAACTTCATCCGTGACTGCCGGTGCCTCGGAACTGTTTGTCTATGGCACGGCAGTGGTCGTGAAGTAGGGAGCCGGGGATGTTCGATCTCATCATCCTGCTGAGCCTGTTGCTTATTGGCTACGGTTTTGGCACCTACAACGAACGCCGTCACTTCCGCTCTATTCAGCGACGAGAGGAGGAATTGCAGGATATCCTGGCCTTCAGTACCAGGCGCCTCCCGGCGGGTAGCAGCGCCGATGTTTGCCTGGTGGCCGGAAACGTGGTGATTTCCATCGACTATTTCAAGAAAGTATCAGCCGGGTTGCGCAATATTATTGGTGGCCGGGTCAGCGCCTACGAATCCCTGCTGGAACGCGCCCGTCGCGAAGCCATCTTGCGCATGAAAGCTGCAGCCCGGGAACAGGGTGCGAATGCGATCTTTAACGTCAGGCTGGAAACCTCTTCCATCACCAAGGGCAGCAGGGGCCAGATCGGTGCGGTGGAAGTCCTGGCCTACGGCACCGGGCTGACTACCCGCTAGCAGGCGACATGCAGTACCAGAACCCGAAGATTCCCGAGGGAATCAACGTCTCCAAAACCCATCCGCTGGTGGAATTTTTCAGCACCCATCCCGATCTGGAGCAGCGGATTGAGCGACTTCAGAACGTCAGTGCCGGGAGTGACATTGCGCTGGTGACGCTGCCGATCGAATTCCGGATCGATCCGTAAAAGTTCCGCCTGCTGAAACTGTGGCTCAAAATACGGAGAACACTGCGAATGCATGAACGGGCCGACATCCTGGTAATAGGGGCAGGTATTGCCGGGAGTTCCGCGGCGGCAGAGCTGGCCGCTGACGCCAGCGTGATTCTGCTGGAAGGGGAGTCGCATCCCGGCTACCACGCGACCGGGCGCTCCGCGGCATTCTTCGCGCCGGCCTACGGTAATTCTGTGGTGCGGGGCCTGACCGGAGTGAGTGAGCCATTCTTTCGCCATCCGCCGCCGGATTTCTCCGAGACCGCGTTGCTGCGACCGCGCGATTGCCTGTTCATAGCCCGGCCGGAGCAACTGCCCCAACTACAGTCTTTGCAGGAGGAGAACTCCGCATTGCAGTGGTTCTCTGGGGAGGCGGCCGTACAGGCCCAGCCGCTGTTGTCCGCGGACTATGTTGCCGCCGCCTTGCGCGACGGTCACGGTGGCGACCTGGATGTGGATGCGATTCTGCAGGGGTATTTGCGTCTGTTGCGCCGGCGCGGGGGCCGCTTGCTGGCCCGAGAGCAGGTGACGGCATTGCAGCGGGTCGCGGGCTGCTGGCAGGTGCAGACCGAGCGGTCGAGCTACAGGGCGCCGGTTGTTGTGAACGCGGCCGGTGCCTGGGTCGATTCGATTGCGATGCTGGCGGGTTTGGCTGGCGTCGGGATAAGCCCAATGCGGCGCACAGCGGTGTTGATTGATGTGCCGGCGGGTCATGACTGCAGCGATTGGCCCATGGTGGTCGACGTGGATGAGGAATTCTACTTCAAGCCGGATGCGGGACAGTTGCTGATTTCTCCGGCGGATGAAACTCCCAGCCCCGCCTGCGATGCGCAGCCGGAAGAACTGGATGTGGCGCTGGCCGTTGATCGGTTTGAGCGCGCTACCGGGGTTGAGGTGAGCCGGGTCAATCACCGTTGGGCCGGGCTGCGCAGCTTCGCGCCGGACCAAACATTTGTGGTCGGATTTGATCCGCGGGTGCCGGGCTTCTTCTGGCTCGCGGGGCAGGGAGGTTATGGCGTGCAGAGCGCCCCCGCCATGGCGCAGCTGGCTGCATCCCTGATCACCGCGTCAGCGCCCGCGAGCCCATTCGCGGGGGTAATGGCGTATAAGGAAGCGGTGGCGCCGGAGCGACTGCTTGATTAGTTGCCGGAACCGGGAGCCGGGGTACTGGTGGCACTTGGGGAATTGATAGGGGGAGCGGAAACATGTCTCTGACCATCATCAATGCGGAACTGGTACGGCAACTGTTGCCAATGAGTGACTGCATGGAGGTCATGCGCGCAGCGATGATAGCCGCCAGCACCGGCACTATCGCGGTGCCACCGCGGCGCTTCATGCCGCTCATCGATAACAGCGGCTCACTGGGGCTGATGCCGGGTTCATCGCTGGGGTTGAACAGCTACGGCGCCAAAGTGATCAGCCTGCATCCGGACAATCCTGGCCGCAGCGACGACCGACAGATTACCCTCTACAACTCCCTGGGTATGACCGCACAGGACTTGTATGCGGCGCGACTTGTCTACGATAAAGCCGTGGCGCAGGGTTTGGGCACCACTGTCGACTTTTAGAAAGCTCTCCCTGCGGACCCGATGTTGGCGCGAGCGTGCTTATGGGTTTAGCGCGTGGCCAGCTCCAGCGCGTCGATCAGGCGGATAGCCTGCTCGCGGGATTCACCGCAAGTCTCGATGGCCGGAGCAAACTGTTGGCATACTCGTGGGTAGTCTGCGCTTCCCCAGATGCGACAGCGCCGATTCGTGGTGTCAAGGTTTACGCAGGTAACCCCGGCCGGCTTGCCCGCCGGCATTCCCGGTAGCGGGCTGCTGATGGAGGGGGCGATGCAGCAGGCGCCGCACTGGGGGCGGCAGTTCACAGTGCGCTGGTTTTCATGGTGGCTGTTGCTTGTGTGCGCTGCAAGGGTTGTGTTCAGCGGGTTCAGAGTGTCAAAAGCCGGCGCAGTAATCCGTCCTTGCCCCGGTTTTGCTCCCGCAATAACAGCAGTTCGGCCAGCATCTTCTCAATCTGGCCGGACACTTGATTGCGGATAGACTGCAGTTGTTTCTTGCTGAGCTTCTTGCCCGCATGTTCGCTGGTGTTTACAGGTTCGCCGAACTGGAGATAACAACGCTGGGGTTTGGGGAGCAAGGAGCCCAGTGCGCCCACCGGGATGGGGGGTAACATGTCGGCACGCGTGTCTTCACTCAACAAGCCCAGCTTGGTGAGCAGTTTGCCCAGAGTTGTAGCGGGCAGATCCTCGCCCTCCAGCAGGTGGCCGTAGAATTCGTCGGGCCCTATCAGGGCGAAGGGCAGGATGTTATAGCCGTGTTGGGCCGCCAGCCGGACGAAGCCGTAGCGCTCCTTCCACTGCAGGCTGTACTTCTGTGCCGCGGTCTTGGTGGCTTCATGAGCACCGCCGGGGAAAACCAGCAGGTCCTCGCCATGCTCCATCAAGGCGCTGCCCACCTGAGGGTCGCCGATGACAGCCCCCGTGTCCAGCAAGCGCTTTTCGGTGCCGCTGTTCCAGAGAAACCTGTCCCCCAGGGGACGCAGAAAACGGCCTAACTCGTGCAGCATCACCGGCCCAATGATCATTCCGTCCAGGGCAAACAGGGAGTGGTTGCCAATAAACAGGCAGGGTTGCTCGGGGATATTGTCGGCGTCCACCAGCTGTGGATCGAACAGTTTCTTGATGACGCGGTAGGTCATATTCTGTCTGGAACTCACGGGTGCCTGCACGGCCAGCGCCTGCTCGATGTGCCTGGCCAGGCCGTTTTCGTCGAAAGGTCGATTACCCGGGTCAAAAATGCTCATGCTGTTACCTACTCCAGGCTTTGCCGGATTCTCTCTATGGAACTCTCCCGGATTGCGAGCTTGTTTCCAGCGTAGGCCTCACTGGGGTATTGCGCCAGTTGCGTCGCCACCTCAATGCTGCGCTGTTGCAGGTTTTCCCCGGCAACAACCTCGTCCAGGAAACCGGCGTCCATCGCCTCCTCGGGGTTGAAGAGCCTGGCCTGGATGGTGGCGGCGGTAAGATGTCGCCTGGACAAGCGGGCCGCGGCCAGTTCCAGACCGAACACCGGCAAGACCATGCCGATCGCCGTCTCATTCAGGCCCAGCTTGAAATCTCCCGCCGTACCAATGCGGGTGTCGCAGCTCAGCAGCATGAAGGCGCCGGCGGCGATGGCGTGTCCGGTGCAGGCGCCAATCAGCGGTTGCGGGTACGAAAACATGCGTAACAGCATGTGGGCGCCGGCGGTCACCAGCGCCAGGCTCTCCTGCTGGCCTTTCTTGAGTTCATCAAGGTCAAAGCCGGCTGAGAAACGCCCCGGACGCCCCAGGATTACCACAGCCTGGGCATCTTTTGCCGCCCGATCCAGCCCCTGGTGCATGGCCGCAATCAGATCGTGGCCGACAACATTGGCCTTGCCGTCATCAAAATGCAGGACGGCTACATCTCCGTGCTGTTCATAGTTCATGGCAGTCTCCTCCAGTGGCCGCATATCTTGCCGCAAAACCCGGGACGTAGCACGGTTTTTAGGAAATAGGCGAAATAGGGGGCGTAGCACGGTTTTCGGAAATGGGGGAAATAGGGGGCGTAGCACGGTTTTCAGAAATAGGGGACGTAGAGAAATAGGGGACGTAGCACAGTTCTGATAGAGTCTCATGCTCGGCTGAAAACCACAGGGAAAAACCGTGTTACGTCCCCTATTTAAATTTGCCCAGGGGTAAGCCGCTGTGCTGCTTTGCCGGCTAAATAACCACATAGCTATGGATCTCATAGGGATAAAGCAAAAAACTACTGAGGTTTAGCACCTATACTACAGTAGTTTAAATATAGGCCATGAGGTGAGCCGCCATGTTGGTCCGTGACACTTTTCCCCCGGTTGATTCCCTGCGGCAGTCCCTGCGCGACTACTACCGTAAGGATGAAGAAAGCGTGGTCGGTGAGCTTTTGGAGATCGCCGAAATCGGCGCGACCGGTCGCGCCCGAGTATGGAGCCAGGCCCGGGAGTTGGTCGTAGGCATCCGCGAGGCTCAGATCGGCAAGGGCGGGGTGGACGCCTTGCTCAACGAGTTCGCCCTGTCCACGGAGGAGGGCATTGTACTGATGTGTCTGGCGGAAGCGCTGTTGCGGGTGCCCGACAAACTCAGCACTGATCGCCTGATTCGAGACAAGCTCACCTCCGGCAACTGGTCCTCCCACCTGGGTAACAGCGATTCCCTGTTCGTGAACGCCTCTGCCTGGGGCTTGCTGCTTACCGGTAAAGTGGTCAGCTACCGTAACGAGGATCGTGAGTCACAGCAGCAAGAGCAAGTTGGGCTGTTGAAGAGAACCGTAAACCGCATGGGAGAGCCGGTGATTCGATCGGCCGTACGCTATGCGATGCAGATCATGGGTACCCAGTTTGTGATGGGCAAGACCATCAGCAGTGCCCTGGAGCGGGCGCAGAAGCAGGAAGCCAGGGGTTACCGCTATTCCTACGACATGCTGGGCGAAGGCGCGCGTACCATGGCC
>JAPUKZ010000086.1 GCA_027295405.1 Gammaproteobacteria bacterium | reverse complement strand
AGCAACCCGTTCGAAGTAGGCCTGTATTTCCGGTCCCGGCGCAAAGGTATGGCTCCAGTCGGGGTTCGGTTCGAATGAATAGGTATACAAATGTGCCGGCACGTCGCAGGAGAGACCCGGGTAAGTGTTCTCGCGCCAGGTACCACCGAGGCGGTCGGCCTTTTCGTAAATGACAAAGTTCTCGTAGCCGTATTCGTGCAACCTGATAGCGCTGAGAATACCGGCCATGCCGGCGCCGATGATAATGACGCGGACGTCATTTGAGGATTTCGTGTTTGTCATCTCTGAACACCTCCGTTGTTTGATCCGGCATCGGGACTACTCATCAGCACCAGTCACTGACTCAGCATAGCCCCTTTGGAAAGCTAAGGGGGAACATGATGCAGCAACCTCGACGCGCTGGCGGCGAACCAGCAGCGCCTGTATTTCATCGACTGGGGCAATACGGTCGATATAAGTACGATCTGGAAGCCGGTGCTCAACTACCTCCAGTCCGTGCTTGCCTTGTCCTCGATAAAGGTCATTGCCCGCTCAGTCATGGCGGTGATGGTCAGGCTGGGGTTGACCCCGGGGTTGGCAGGTACGGCGGAACCTCCGCAAACCAGGAAGTTTTCGTAACCGAACGCTCGCTGTCGGCTGTCAATTACGCCGGATCCGATGACAAGAGTAGTCATAGTCAAACGATGTGTTGTTAGGCATATTGAAGCTCTCTAAGCATATTGAAGCACTCTGACTCGTTTGTAGTTATCCAGCCAGGACTAGCCAAAAATCGGAAACCTGCGCTTTTTTGCCAGTTCGTCCATTCCAGTCTGGATCGAGGCCTCGATCTTTGCGTACATGGCGTCGACATACTCCTGGTCGTCCAGCCGCGCGGGATCGGAATCGAGATAGATCGGATCCATGATCTGCGTACGGATCTTGGCGGGCAGTGGAAGGTGCTGAAACGGCGTGATGTGCAAGGCCAGGCCCAGCGGCCAGCTCAGGGTGATCGGCGCCACATCCGAGCGCATCCGCTCTTTCAATTTCAGCGCTTTGGCAAGACCTCGACCCTCCGACAGTACAAACAACGTGTCGTGACCTCCGATCGTGGCTACCGGCACAATCGGTACACCGGCGCTCATGGCCAGGCGGACGAAACCCTTGCGTCCACCCAGTACCGCCTTGTCCCGATCCGTCCACTTGCGGTAGCAGTCCAGCTCACCGCCCGGCCACAAAATGACATCATCCCCCTTGTCGAACGCTGCCCTGATATTGTCCTTGGTGGGAGAAATCACGCCCAGGCGACGGAAATAGGTCCCCAGTACCGGGGCGTTCATCAGCACGTCATGAGCAGTACCGTGCAGAGAACGAGTCTCACCGAACTGGCGCCACCAGGCCAGAATAACGGTCCAGGCGTCCATAGTAAGCGGACCGCCGGAGTGCACGCCGACCAATAGGCAGGGTTCATCGGGCAGGCGCGCAAAGCCATCGAATTCCAGGCGGAAATAGCGGTCCATCAGGGTATTCCAAATGCCGGACTGCCGCTCCATCAACTCGGGGTCCGGACCGTTCAGGCATTCCCCGGGCTTGTCCTTGATCACCGACGCCGGCTTGGGTGCGGTGCGCTTCGCAGCGGCCTTCTTTCCCTTGCTTGCCTGCCGTGCACTGCGGGCGCTCTTGGTCGCGGGCTGCTTGTGAATCCCGACTTTAGCTTTGGTGGTTTGTGTGCTGCCTGCTGTCGTTGCCACTCACGTATCTCCCATTTTGCTTTGCTGTTAGTCAGTTGCGTTTGCGTCACTGAGTCTGCACAGGAGAATACCGGCCTTCGAGGGCTTCTATTTGACTATTTACGCCAACTATTGACTTTTCGCGCCTTTCGACGCCCTCAAGCAAATTTCCGCTTTCGCCACTGTGACGGCGTTACCCCAAACCAGCGTCTGAAACTGCGGGTGAACACGCTCAATTCGGCAAATCCCAACAGACCACCGATGTCAGTGAGGCTAAACTGGGGCTCCTGCAGGTAGCTGATGGCGAGTTCGGATCGCACCCGGTCGATCTGTTGCTGAAAGCCGGTATGTTCGCCCGCCAGTTTGCGTTGCAGGGTCCGCAGACTGTGGCCCATACACTGTGCCACGATCCTTGCGTTACAGTCGTCTGTGGGCAGCAGGCTGATAATCACCCGTCGCACCTGCTCCAGGAAGTTACCCTCAAAACTGGCACGAAGGTATTCCTGCAGTTGGCGGGGAATCGCGTTAATGGAAGCGCTGATGGGTCGCTGCAGTACAGCTCGCTCGAATACCAGTTCACTGGCTTCGCTGCCGAACGCAACGGGACAGCGAAAATGGCGGCTGTATTTGCCCGGGTCACTTGGCTGGGAACGGCGCAGGTACATCGAGCGCGGTACCCAGGCCTGGCCGCAGAGCACCGTCATCAGATTGAATGCCATCGCGACAGCATGATCCCAGAATTGATCACTCTGCGCCGCTATATCAAAGGGCGTCTCGATCGCGAAATAAACCAGGTCGCCCTGGGTTCGGATATCAAGCACTACCGCCTGCACGCTGTAATGCAGATAGCGGCCGAACATCTCCAGCCCCTTCTCCACCGTGGGGCATTGCATGACCAGCACGCTGAGTGCACCGAACACGGCCATCTCCTGGCGCTTGGCCAGTTCCAGGCCAAATTCTTCGCAACCGCAGCGCTGGGCTGCAACCTGTAGCAGCCGGACCTGCTTGTCAAAGGGAATCAACAGCGTGGGTTGCTCGATCCGTTCCAGGCTGAGACCCGCCTCATCCAGGATAATTCCCAGCGGCCCACCCAGGTCTCTAACGAGAGCGGGAAACTCGGATAGCAGGGAAGACCGAATCAGGGGAACACCATTGGCCATGGGTTATATGCTGCCGCCAAAACAGGCGATCTGTCAATATACTGCCTGGTTGGTGTCCGACCCCGTGTTACCCCAGCGCCGCTTACAGGCCGTCAACGTATCGCCAGGCGATCTATAAAGTGTTTTCGTCAAAACTCTGCAGGAATACATTTAATACCTCGGCATCCCCTGCAAGCAGCACAGTGCCGGCCGCAATCGCATCGCCCATTACAATCTCACCTTTCACGATGCGATTAAAGCTTTCACGCGTCATCTCCAACCGTGCATCGGCCTGTTCCGACAAGCCCTCGGTCACCACCAATACACCGTGACGCAGACTCGTAGTAAGACGCTCATCGCCATCGCCGATGTCAGGTACCAGGATCGCTAGGTGGTATTGAGTTCCGCATAGCCCAATCTTCGAAAAGCAGCCGCCTTCAGCTTACGGGCGTCCATATCATCGTGGTCTATGCGCGAATGCCTGGATGCGGCATTCGATAATATTGGTTAAGCATAAAAAGCGGTTTGGTCATGTGTTGAACAGCGAAATTAACCCATAGTAAACGCCATATTAACCATTCCATTAACAGGATACTGAGTTATGACAGATACACTGAGATTTGATGACAAGGTCGTTGTAGTAACCGGCGCCGGGGCCGGCCTGGGACGTTCACACGCGCTGGCGTTCGCCCGCCGCGGCGCCAAAGTTGTGGTGAACGATTTGGGTGGTGGCTCTCACGGCGAAGGCAAAGGCAGTGCTGCTGCTGATCTTGTGGTGGCGGAAATTGAGGACTTTGGCGGTGAGGCGGTTGCCAACTACGATTCCGTGGAACAGGGTGCTTCCATCATCCAGACGGCGCTGGACAATTTCGACCGGGTGGATGTGCTGGTGAATAACGCCGGCATTTTGCGCGATAGCAGTTTTGCCAAAATGACCGATGAAGACTGGGACTTAATCTACCGGGTACACGCCCTGGGCACCTACAAGGTCACCAAGGCGGCCTGGCCGATCATGCTGGAACAGGGCTACGGCCGCATCGTCAATACCGCGTCGGCAGCCGGTATTTATGGCAATTTTGGCAAGGCCAACTATGCGTTCGCCAAGTGCGGACTGATCGGCTTCACTAATACCCTGGCCATCGAAGGCGCCAGGAAGTGCATCCAGGCCAATACCATCGCGCCGGTCGCCGGTTCGCGCCTGACGGAAACGATTTTGCCCAAGGAAGTCACTGAGGCCCTCAAGCCAGAATTCGTGACCCCGTTGGTGGTGAAGCTCTGCTCCGAGCAGAACC
>JAPUKZ010000085.1 GCA_027295405.1 Gammaproteobacteria bacterium | reverse complement strand
GCTGGATGTCTTCGACCCACTGGCACAACAGCGGTCGCGTTTCCCGCGGGTCGATGAGGTCGTTGACTGCGAAGGACTCGGCGGCAGGGAAGGGGGTGCGCGCGGCTGCCAGTTTTTCTTCCAGCTCTCGCCGCAGGGTCTCGGGATCGTCCGCCCGGGCCAGTTGGCGCCGGAATGCGACCGCCACACCTCCCTCCACCGGCAATGCCCCGGCGGCCACGGAGGGCCAGCTCAAGACGTAATTGTCAGGCGCAAAATGTGCCGTGGTCGCAACGCCAAAAGACTTGTGCACCATCACGCTGGCCCAGGGCACGACTGAGGATGCCGCGGCGGCAACGGCCGCCATGCCGTAGCGAATGGTGGCTGCACTCTCCGCTTCCGGCCCGATCATGAATCCGGGTTCGTCGATAAGCGTCACCACCGGAAGATGGAAACTGTCGCAGATCTCGATAAGCCGGCGGGTTTTTTGCGCCGCGTCGGCAGTCATGGCACCGGCGTAATAACGGCAATCATTGGCAAGAATGCCCACACTCTGCCCATTGATTCTGGCGTAGCCGGTGATCAGGCTGGGTCCGTAACTGGCGGCATACTCAAAAAAACACCCCCGATCAACCACCGCGTCTATCAGTTCGTGCATATCAAAAGTTTCCCGGCGGTCGCGGGGTACCAGCGATAGCAAACTGTCCTCGCAGCGATCCAGCGGATCATCGCAGTGGCGACGCGGTGCGGACTGCCAGGCGTTTTGCGGGAAGTAACTGAGGAAAGTGCGAATTTGGCGGAAAGCGTCGTACTCATCCTCTGCGAGGTTATCGACGACGCCTGAGGGCAGATGCACCTGGGGCCCACCCAATTCTTCTTTGCTCAGAGATACGCCCAGCGCGCGCTCCACCACTGCTGGCCCGGCAATCAATACCTGGGCGGTTTCCCGGGTCATGACCGTAAAATGGGAGGCCACCAGACGCGCTGCAGGTAAACCGGCCACGGGTCCCAGCGCGGCGGAAGCGATGGGAACCCGGTTCATGGCTTCGGCAATAACCTGCAGGCGTGGCGGCGTGTGTGGCGGTTCACCCACCGTGCGCGGTTTCTTCGGATCGTCACCGCCGCCGGCAACACTGCCTCCACCGCCTTCCATCAGGCGTACCAGTGGCGCCCGCAGGTCCAGTGCCAGGTGTTCCGCAAACACGCTCTTACGGTAGCCCGCCGCATTGGGAGAACCGCCTTTGAGGGTAAAGTCCTCACCACCCACGACCACCGTACGGGCGTTGATCTCACCACAGCCGAGTACATAGTTGGAGGGATCGAAGCTGGTGATCTCACCGGCATCGTCCAGGGTGGCGCTGCCTGCGAGTCGGCCCTGTTCGCGAAAGGTATTTTCATCCAGCAGGGCGTCGATACGTTCCCGAATGGTCAATTTGCCCAGGCTGTGGTGGCGCGCTATCGACTCCTCGCCGCCCTGGGCTCTGGCTAGTTCGCGCCGCTTATTGATTTCGTCGACCTGGTCCTGCCAGCTCATTCGGTATCCTCCATATCTGCTTCGAGTTTCAGCAACAGCTGGCCGGTTTCCACCAGCGCGCCAGCTGTCGTATTGATGTCAGCAACCCGGCCTGCGCAGCGGGCGCGGAGGGTAGTTTCCATTTTCATTGACTCAATGACCACCAGGCCGTCACCGCGCGCAACCGACTGGCCCGGCTCAACCAGCACTTTGAGTACCAGGCCTGGCCCGGCGCTGATACAGCTGCTCAGGTTTTGCGCAGGGTCCTGTTGCTGGTCCAAGCGCTGTTGTCGCAGGGTGACGCTGCCCATGGAGGATTCATGAACAGTCAGCATCGAAGAGTCCGGGTAAAACTGGAACCGCCGCTGAATGCCGTTGCTCTCCAGGTAGAGCGTATTGGCCTGCTCCGGTTTATACCGCACCACCCGCAGTGTGCGGTCAGACTCAATAAAGTGGAAGCTTTCGTGCGCACACCAGCGCCAGGGCACGCTGTGATCTTGACCCTGCAGTTCCCACTGTGTGTTGCGCTGGTGCTGAAAACCCCCGGGCCAGGCTACCCGGTCGGCATCCGGTGTTTGGCGCAGGAACTGCCAAACGGTTGCCGCCATGAGGGCTGTTGCTGCACTGCTTTCCGGGATTCCACTCTGCACCAGGTAGTCCGCGAGGTTGTCTTCCACCCGGCTGGTGTGCACAGCACTGGCTAGCCAGCTGGGTTGGCGTAATAATGCGTGCAGAAAACGCTGGTTGGTGGTGACGCCGGCAATGCATACGCTGTGCAGTGCATTGAGCAAGCCGCTAGTTACCGCGGTCCGATCCGCGCCGGAGGCAATCAGTTTGCACAGCAGTCCATCGTAGTGGTGGCTGACCAGCGAACCGGCTTCTATGCCGGTGTCTACCCTCAGCCACTCCCCGCCCGGGTAGTGGAATGCAGAGATGACACCGGTAGAGGGTGCGAACTGCCGGTGTGGGTCTTCCGCGTAAATCCGGGCTTCAATGGCGTGTCCCTGTGGCACTATCTCATCCTGACTTAGCTGTAGAGGCCGACCGGCTGCGATGTCGATCTGCAACTGCACCAGGTCCAGGCCGCACACCAGCTCCGTCACCCCGTGCTCTACCTGCAGCCGGGTGTTCATTTCCAGCAGGTAATATTCCTCGCCGAGCACCAGAAATTCCACGGTACCGACCCCGTGATAGTCGACAGCTGCAGCCAGGCGCAGGGCGGCGCTGTGCAAATTCTTGCGCAGGGAGTCCGAGAGACCGGGTGCCGGCGCCTCCTCTATGAGTTTCTGGCGCCGGCGCTGCAAGGAACAGTCGCGGTCGTGCAAGTGCAGCAACTTGCCCTGCTGGTCACCCACCACCTGCACCTCGACATGGCGGGCGGCGGAAAGCAGGCTTTCGATTAACAGGGATGCATCGCCAAACTGCCGTTCGGCCTGGGTGCGGGCTTCATTTATGGCGGGTTCAAGCTCATCCGCGGTGTGCACTTCCCGCATGCCAATGCCGCCACCGCCAGCCGAGGCCTTGATTAACAGGGGAAAACCCAGGACGGCGATGGCTTGCAGATCCGGCTGCGACTGAGCGGAATCCAGAGTCACCGCCGGAATGACCGGTACCTGATGTTCCAGCGCAATATCACGGGCCTGAATTTTGCTCGCCATGGCTTCCATGGCCGCGGGCGGTGGCCCTATCCAGATTAGACCCTGCGCCTCAACTGCTCGGGCGAATTCGGCATTCTCTGACAGGAAGCCGTAGCCCGGGTGTATCCCCTCAGCCCCCGTGTCCCGGGCCGCCTGCAACACCCGCCCCGGGTTGAGGTAGGATTCCTCCGCTGGCGCGGTGCCGATGTATGCCGCTTCGTCCGCCTGCTGAACATGCAGGGCATCGCGATCCGCATCGGAAAATACCGCCACACTGCGGATATTCATTTTGCGACAGGTGTCGATGATCCGAACCGCGATTTCCCCGCGGTTGGCGACGAGAATCTTCTGCATGTGGGTGGTTTGGCCTTTCGTTTTGTGCTGCAGAAGTATAGCGCGGTGGGGGGCGAACGCTTACCCGATTGTTTTAGCTGGCCGGTTCAAACCGGATGGGTATCTCTTCCAGCCCGCGCAGGAGGACGTTGGGCATGTACTCCAGTTGCTCGGCGGGTACCGCCAGTTGCATGTTTTGCAGGCGTTCGAACAGTACTTGCCAAGCGATTACCATCTCCAGCCTGGACAGGTGCTGCCCGATACAGACATGGGTGCCAAAACCGAAAGCGATATGGCGGCGCACGTTATCCCGGGTAACATCGAAGCTCATTGGATCGGCAAACATGGCAGCGTCGTGGTTGGAGGAGAAGTACTTCAGCAGCACGGTACTGCCTGCCGGGATGTTCACACCACCGAGTTCGTAGTCGGACTTGGTTACCCGCCACATGTTTGAGGTGGGAGTGGCCAGACGCAGGGTTTCCTCCACCAGGTTTGGAATCAGCGAGCGATCTGCACGGATTTTCTCCGCCTGCTCGGGATACAGGCACAGCAGGCGCATGCCCTCGGCGAGGGTGGCGCTGGTGGTTTCGTTACCGGCTACCAGGAACTGGGCGCAGTAAGACAATTGCTCTTCGATGGTCAGGTCGCGGTCTTCATATTTGGCATTGGCGAGCAGCGACAACAGATCACCGCAGGGCTTGTCCTTGCGCTGGTTCAGCGCGGCGGCGAACCAGTCGTGCTGCTGGGCGATACCTTTCTGGGCCGCAATCAGTTCTTCCGTATTGGCAACCTGCGACAACACGGCCACGTTGTCCAGGGTCCACTGGAAGGCTCGATCAAACTCTTCCAACGGCATTCCGAAAACATGCATGATGACTGACAGGGGCAGGGGGCGGGCGAATTCTTCAATGAAGTTGCACTGGCCCTGGCCTTCGATTTTGTCGACCAGGCCATGGGCAAACTCGGTGATCCAGGGCGCATAGCCTCCAGCACCTGGGGGTCGTAGTTGGTGGTGGAACCCAGCGCCAGTGTGAACTCATTGGAAAACACGTCTTTGGCCTTGTGCGCCGCACGCACCAGTTCGTAGGTGGAGACAATGTAGACGCCGGTATCCGGATCCTGGTGCACCGGTGCTTGTGCGCGCAGTGCCTGGTCGTAGTGGTACGGACACTTGAGTGTCTGCGGATCCAGCAGCTTCATTTCTGCAAGGCTTTTGTCAGCGGCCACGGCACCTGTCGACATGTTCCTGTCCCCGAAAATCCATCGAAAAAGGATGATAACAAAAAAAACCGGATTGATTGTATTTATTTTTCAGCCGCTGCTGCCGGCGCTGCAACCCGCCCGGGACGCGACTCAGTCAGGGTGTTGCGGTGGTTGCGCTCAACATGCCGAGCTGCCACATCATGAAGATGCGCTGGTCGGCCAGGTCGCGGATTTGCAGGTCCAGCGGCTTGCCGGCGCCATGACCGGCGTCGCGATCTACCCATAACAAAATCGGTTTCCGGGTCGGGTCTGAGCGGGTTGCCGCCTGCATGGCTGCCGCCATTTTGCGCGCGTGCAGGGGGTGTACACGGGTATCGTTTTCACCGGCTGTTAACAACACGGCGGGATAAGAGGTGTCAGGACTCACTTGCTGGTAGGGCGAGTATTGTTTTATGAAGGCGTACTGTTCGGCGTTCTCGGCAGAGCCGTATTCACCGACCCAGAAGCGCGCCATCAGAAAGTTCTGGTAGCGCAGCATATCCAGCAAGGGTACGGCTGAAATCACGGCGCCAAACAGGTCCGGTCGCTGCACCACGGCGGCGCCGGTCAGCAAACCGCCGTTGGAACCACCGGCGATACCGAGTTGCTGCGGGTTGGTGTAGCCCGCGTCGATCAACCACTGGGCCGCAGCGATGAAATCGTCAAACACGTTTTGCTTGCGTTCCAGCATGCCCGCCTCATGCCAGGCGTTACCATATTCGCCACCACCGCGCAGATTGGCGACGGCATAGACTCCGCCCTGCTCAAACCACGGGAACAGGGTGGCCGAGAATTGGGGTGTCATGGTGATGTCAAAACCGCCATAGCCGTAAAGAATGGTCGGGTTGTTGCCGTCCAGCAGCGTGCCCTTTTTGTGCACCACGAACATGGAAACCCGGGTGCCGTCCCTGGAGGTGTACCAGACCTGCTTGACGGCGATGGCCTCGGCATCAACCGGCACCTCGGGCTTGGCCCACAGCTGGCGCTGGCCCGAGCGAAGATCCACGTGGTAGATGCTGGGAGGCGTGTTGTAGCTGGAAAAACTGAGAAAGCCATCATTCCTGTCATCCGCTACGGACAGGGCTGCGCTACCAATACCCGGCAGTTCAAGGGCCCCCCTTGGCTTGCCATCCGGTGTGAACAGAAAGATACGGGTCTGGGCATTTTCGAGGTAATTCACGGAAATCAGGTCCGCGGCAAAGGCAGTGGACTGAATCACCAGATTCTTGTGCTCGGGGACGATGCTGCGCCAGCGATCATAGGCAGGTTTTTTCAGGTCCAGCAAAGAGACGGTGCCATTGGCTGCGCCTATCGAATGTTGCAGGTACAACTCGTCCCCGGAAAAATGCATGGCCCCAAGGCGCCCGGACTTGCCCGACACCGCCGGCTGTAACTTCAAGCTGCCAGTGCGAAACCAGTGCTGCAGATCTGCCACCCACAGGTCGAGGCTGGCGGTGCCAGTCCAGTACCAGATGGCCAACCAGCGTCCGTCTTCGGAGGGCAGGCCATTGGGCCCCCAAGTGGTTTTGAGCGTCTCCAGTTCCTGTTCCGTCTTGCCGCTAGCCGCGTAAAAGAAATCGATATCCTGCTGGCGGAACAAGACCCTGTCCTCCCGCTGATGGGTACCCAGCTGGTGAAACTTCATCACCTTGGAATAGGCGTTGTCGGTGTCCTCCAGCCGGGTGTAAAAGAAACCGGAGTTATCCTGCAACCACTCGGAAAAGTTCACTTTGCCGGGTATCTCGTCCGCCAGCCAGGTGCCGGTGTCCACGTCCATCAGGTAGAGTGTGGTGTTTTCATCCCCGGAGCTGTACATCCCGAAAGCCATGAGTTTGCCGTCACGGGTGGGCGCGGTCCAGGCGATGGTGGTGAGACCGCTGGGATCAATCTGTTGTGGGTCCAGCAGGATCCGATCTTTGCCGTGTAATCCCCTGCGCACATAGCGCACGGCCTGGGGTTGCCCACCTTCCCGGCGGGCATGGAAATAGCGATCTCCATACCTACCGGGAAGGGAGATCCTGGGCACTTCCATCAGTTCGCGTAAACGCGCCTCCAACGCCGCGCGGCCGGGCAACTGGTCGAGCACGGCGCGGGTATAGGCGTTTTGCTGATCGGTCCAGTGTGTCACTTCATCGGTGAGGCGCCCCATATTGTCAGGGTCGCTGTTATCACCTTCCAGCCAGCGGTAGTTGTCTGTGACCCGCTCCCCGTGCAGGGTGTCGGTAACGGGTCTGACCTCTGTGGCCGGTACTGCGGCGAATAAAGGCGCTGCGGCGGATAAAGGTGCCGCGGCGGATAAAGGTGCCGCGGCGAATAAAGGCGCTGTGGCGAATAAAGGCGCTGTGGCTAAAAATGGTGCCGTGATGGCCAGCACCAATCCGCTTGATTTTCTCAGCATAGCGCCACCCTGGTTAACCGGCGTCTCCCAGTTCGTAGAGTTTCTTGATGCGGTCATCCTGGATCTTGTAGTCCCAGTTGTAGGCGCCGGTGAGGGGGGTGCTAAATATCTCGGCGACGTGTTCCACCTGCGCCTCACTCAGCTCATCGGGTTCGGGAAAGGTGCGCAATTCCTGGGGCTGTTGCTCTACGATGCTCAGTTTCATGGCTGGGCCTTTCTGGTGATTTCCGTGGTGGGGCATACTATAGCGTCATGTGTCGCTAAAGTGATGGCGTAAAGTGGGGTCATTTATGGCCAAATGGTGGTCGGTTTGTGCGGGATTTTCACCTGCGCATGGTGGATGCGATGAGCTCTTTGGCGAGCACGTTCGGGGAGATTTGTCGGGGCAATCTGTCGCCGGGATGATCCCTGCCGTCGGCGCGGGCGTATCAGCCACTATGAAATCCAGCGTACGGGTCCTGCTTGCGATGTTTATCACTCACACTACTAACGGTTGTACTGCTGCCCCATCCCATGAAGGAGCTGGCTCGGCCCATTTTGACGGCGAGCGGTTCTACAACACGCAGCGCATGGACAAGGGCTCCGGCGATATGTTCAAGCTGGGCTGGGGCGCCATGTTCGAGGCCGAGAGTTGGCCCTCCTGGGTGGAGATTCAGCCGCAAAGCGTGCCGCATGAGCGTGTCACGGAGGGTATTTCGGTGACCTTTATCAATCATGCGAGTTTCCTGGTGCAGGTGGATGGTCTCAATATTCTCACCGACCCGATCTACTCGGATCGAGCCAGCCCCTACCAGTGGGCAGGACCGAAACGGGTGCATGCTCCGGGGGTACGACTGGAAGATCTGCCTCCCATCGACGTGGTGCTGGTTAGCCACAATCACTACGATCACCTGGATGAGGCAACCCTGCAGCGTCTGGCAGCACAGCAGGAACAGCAACCGCTGGTGTTGTCGGGTCTGGGCAATGGCAAATTGTTCCAGCAACTGGGGCTGGATGACTTTCGGGACCTGGATTGGAATGAGAAATATGCCCTGGGCGGTGTGGAGTTCGTGTTCAGTGAATGCCGGCATCGCTCGGGGAGAGGGTTTGGCGACCAGATGGAAACCCTGTGGGGCGCCTTCGTCATCAAGACCGGTGCCGGCAATATCTATTTCGCCGGCGATACGGGCTACGGCGCCCACTTCAAAAATACGGGCGACCAGTACGGCCCGTTTGCATTGGCGCTGTTACCCATTGGCGCTTACGAGCCACGCTGGTTCATGCGCGATGTGCATGTCAATCCGGCGGAGGCGGTGCAGGCGCATTTTGACCTGCGCAGCGAGCACAGCCTGGGTATGCATTTCGGAACCTTCCAGTTGAGCTATGAGGCCCGGGAGCAACCCGTTCTGGAACTCAGGGAAGCCCTGTCAAAGCGGGGTTTGGACGAGGAGGATTTCAGCGTGCTGCCGGTGGGCTTGACGCGAGTATTCAGATCGGCAAAAGCGCGGCGCTGAAGGCTGTAATTTCGAGATAAAAGCCGGGCTTAGTCGCTGGGCAGGGTCACGGCTTGGCCGTGGGGCGTTGTCTCATAGGCGGTTTTCCAGGATTGTTTCAGCCGGGACAACTCCTGCTGGTTACAGAGTTGTTTTGCCGTCACCAGTCGCTCCAGCGCTCGCAGCCACAATTCGTAGTAGCCGCTGCCGTCCTCAGCGATGCCGTGCTCGCCGGCGCTGGTAATTTCCTCGCCCAATGTGGTGGCCCACTCGGACCAGGTAAAGGCCTGGTTCTGCAATAGTGCCAGCGCCATGGCAAATGCCTGAGCTTGCCAGGGTTCGGCAAACACCGGCTCCGATTCAGCTTTGATGCTTTAGGGCACAAGCGCGACCAGCGACCCGGTTTTTTTCCGAGCGCGGTTATACATGCGCTACCGTCCGGGACAGAGAGGTTCACTCACGGACCGGAGTCAGTATCCGCTTCGGTAACTACCTCGGTTTTAGCGCCGGTAGCGTTGAAGCGCGCCCTGGCGCGCCACAGGGCAACCGCCAGAATTACAAAGGGTGTCGCGGCGAGGACACCGCCGGTCCAGCCCGGGCTGCGCTCATCCAGCGTCGACCAGACGAACATGCCGATCGCGATCTGTATCACGTAAACGGCCGCCCAGGGGTGCATCCAGGGGCGCATTCTCCAGAACCCCACTGTGCCTGCCGCATAGATCGCCCAGTGCAGGGGTTCGGTGGCCTTGGCGGCCCAGCCAGTTAGCAAAATACCGAACCACACCTCCTGGTCCTCCGCTAGCGGCTTGAACAGGAAGTCCCAGGGCACGTAGATAAACGTCATGTAGGCGCAAAACAGCAGCAGGGCGTTCATCCACATGGGGCGCAGTTTAAAGTTGTTGCGCAGCGCGGCAAGCCAATCCATGCTTACACTCCCTGGCGGCGCGGCGCCATTTCAAACACCCACAGGTAGTCTGTCTCAACCGCTTCCATGGTGGCGGGTATCCGGTACTTCCTGCTTAACTTTCTGACGACGGATTCCAGCGCCGAACCGGTTTTCACCCGTACCAGCTGGCGGGAGTACAGCTTGCCATCAACCCGCAGAATGGCGCGCCCATCCTTTTCCGCTTCGATCGGCCACTTTTTCCAGATTTTTCCCCAGGTGGTGGTCATATAGCCGCAGGGGATATAAATCTTGCCCTCGTGTTCGATAATCCAGGTGGTGCGCGATCGGGCGGGGCTTTCGAGCTGAAATTCCACCGTCTGTGTGTCGCGCACGAAACTCCAGTCCGGTTCCGGCCCGGTGACCATTTCGCCGCTGGTGAAGGGGCCGCCGGCAATAATTTCTATGGGGCCATCGGCAAAGCGGGCTCCGAACAGGAGCAGCGCCACAAGTAGCGCAATGCTTACCAGTGTGTAGACGAAACCACGTAGAATTTTCATACATACTCCTTGATTGCTTTTCTTATCTGAAACACTCTAGTCAAGTTTGTCGAAATTGTCTCTTTGCAGCACCGGTGGTATCACCCGGACGCCCGCAGGCAGCGTGTCAGGGTGTCATCCAGCGGCGTGAGTTCAATGCTCAGTTCCCGGCAGGCGGGCTGGGGATCAATATTGTCGTCGTGGTCCAGTACCCCCAGCATGGCCCGTGACACCGGCGGTGATTGGCTGGTTTTTTCCAGCAGCCAGGCCAGGGCCAGCCCCAGTCCCAGTGGTAGGGAGACTGTTTTAGGCCTTGTACCCAGTGTCTTGCTTGCTCGTTGCACCAGTGCAGTGCGGCTCAGGCTCTCCGGTCCCGCCAGCTCCAGTAGCTGATTGCAAACCTGATCCCCGGCGGCCGTGCGATCGATATCGGCGATGATGGCGCGAATCACGTCGCCGGCGTAAATTGGCTGTTCCAGGCTGCTGTCCCGAAAGCCAAATCCCAGGGCGACACGGGCCTTTCTCAGCAGGGCGCGGCTGGCATAGTCCCCTTCTCCCAGGACCATGGGAATGCGCAACACCAGAGTGGGGAGGCTTGCAGCCAGGAATTGTTGCTCGGCTTGTCCGCGGGAAGCCAGGCAGGGGTTTGCGGAGTCCGCTGCAGCGCCGAGAATGCTCAGATAGCAGACTTTCTCTATGTCGCTGTCTGCCAGCGCCTCGAGCAATACCTGCGTGGTCTGAATATGTGCACGCGCAAACGTGTTGGAACCCACCTCCTTGATTATGCCCACCAGGTGTACCGCGTAGGCGCAGCCACTGGCCGCTGCGATCATGGCAGCGGGGTCCAGGAAGTCACATTGCAGAACCTGAACTTGCTCCAGCCGGTGTAAACTGATCCAGGCCTCCAAATCCTTAGTGGCGATACTTGAACGCACCACTGCGCGCACCGGGGTGGCGGCGAGCGCCTCTATCAGCTTCTTACCCAGGTGTCCATTGGCACCGGTAATCAGTACTGGTTTGGCCCGGTCGTTCATGTGCGCTGTTTTAAATTGATGAGAGTCCAGAGTCGGTCCAGCATGGACACCCCGGTGGAGACGATCAGGAGCCAGGCTGCTGCATCCAGCCAGTTCTGTGGAATCAGCTGCGGTGAAATCAGCCTGGGAAAGGTACAGGCGCCCAGCATCACAAAGTAGGCGATGCCGTTACTCCGTCCCAGCACGCTGGTTCGTAGCAGCGCTCCGGAGAGCGCGCGGGAGTCCAGCACATACTGCCCGAACGATAGAATCACCAGAATCGGCAACAGCGGAGGCACGATCCCGGAGATCGCCAGGGCCGCCAACACACTACTGACGAACAACGCGTCACAACTGTGATCCAATAGTCCGCCTGCAACGGAGGCATTGCCCATGCGGCGGGCGAGGGGTCCATCGAGAAGGTCACTCAGCATCGCCAGGGCAATCAGAATACTTGCAAACAACCACTGCGCCTGCATCACGTACCAGGCGCTGGGCAGGGCCACCAGCACCCGCAACAGGCTGAGTCCGTCGGCAGTGGTCAGCCTTTTCATCTGGCAGCGGGCGCTTTCATCTGGTGCCTGGCGCCGCCGGCTGATCGGAGAACAGCTCCCGGTTGGCACGGGGCAGGAATATCAGCCCGATAACCGCATTGAACAACACGAAGAAGGTATGCATCACCAGCGAGAATGCGCCCACCTCCGGGTAGTCCGGAAACAGCACTGTCCACAGCAACAGGGCGCCGGCATGAAACGGCAAGGGCAGGGCGGCGGCCAGGAAGATGACGGGCAGGAAGGCCAGCATCTGGCCGAAGGCAATGTCAACGTGGAACAGCTCCAACGCCAGGGTATATATCATCACCGCCATCAGCAGGTTTGGTGCTTTGAACAGCAACACCAGCAGGTAGTCGAGGGCTTTGGCTTTGCGCAAGGCGTACAGTACCTTGGTATCGCGCAGGCTGGAGCCGGGGAAAATTCGGCCGGAGAAATACAACAGGTGTACAGGGAAATACACAGCTGCTACCACGTACACCGTCGCCAGAATACGCGGCAGCGGAAGTTGGGTAGAAGCCTCTTGTACCAGGTCAAAATACAGCATCACGCCGACGCTGGAAAACAACAGCAGCTGGTAGATTTCCACCATGCCCAGCAGGATCATCGAGGATACCGCCTCCCAACCGGGCACCTGGTAGCGCCGCCACAGATACAGAGACATGGCTCCCTTGCCGACCTGCTCATTCATCAGGGACAGGATGTAGGCACTGGCGCGGATGGGCAGCACATCGAGATAGCGGATAGCGGGTGCGTTGTACCAGCGGATCACGCGCCAGCTGGCATGGGCGTCGACCAGGAAGAAAAAGATCGAGTAGGGAATCATCAAACCCAGCCACAACCACCAGTTGGCCTCGCCGAAAAACTCCAGCAGGTAAGCCAGTGGTGTTTGTGACTGGCGGGCAGCTGCCGCTGCAATACGCCCGTAGACCAGGTAGAAGCAGCCGCAAGCGGTTGCCCAACTCAGCAGTTGCATCAGCAGGGGGCGGGACTTACGCTCTTCTGTGCCGGATTCTTCAGCCGCTCGTTCTGACAACGCCGTTCACCTCACAGGTCGATAGTGATACCTCGGCCGTAGTGGCCTGGGTCTCACCGTATTGGCACCAGTGTAGCGTTTATTGGGCTAAGCAGCCCTTGAAAACCGACTCCCGTTTCTCGACAAAGGCCCGCGCTGCCTCTTTATGGTCTTCCGTAAAAGCGGCGTGTACCTGATGGGTCGCTTCCAGGTCGAGACAGTCATCCACACCGCGGGCTCTCGCCCGATGGAGATTTTCTTTCAGGTTCCGGTTTCAATTTGCTGTGTTGTCATCCCGATTCTTCTTGGTGTCAAAGTAAGCTACTATTGGCAGTTACAGTGCCATAACTATTACATGCTTCACAAGCACCGGGAAGGCTAATGAGATTAAGACAGGTGGCGTTGGTGGCTACATGGTGATTGTGCAGGTGGAAGATCTCGCCGCCGAAGCGGCACGCTTGGAACCCGCGGGAATTCGCAAGGTATTTGAAATTGACAACCCGCAGGCCAAAACCGTTCATATGCACCCCCGGGATGTGCCGGGCGTGATTCCATCCATGGACCAAATGGTGCCGCCTGAGGCGTGGTATTGGGCGGGTTCCGATTGGGAGACCCGGGCCGCCCGACATGTCTCGGCAATAACCGGGGTACAGATTCAGTGTGTGGATCCGGAGGGTACTGCGGAGAAATGGTCCAGAGCCTACAACCGCGAAATCATTGTCTGCGAGGGGGTGCCGACGCTGCGCTACGAATAGGGAGAAGTGCGTTTTGTGGCCGATGCTGATGGCCGGGGTGACGGCTTACAGATGGTTGATATGCGGACCTCGGCTATGGAGGCCATCGAAGCCGCGGCGCGGCGCTTGGGCCTGCCGTTTGAGGATTCATGTGTTAGCGTGTGCGGTACAGTCTTCAATTTTACTGAATAATGAAGCTGGGATGACCGCGTGTCCCACATTTCACAATGAAAAAAATACTACCAACCATGGAGATTTCTATGCTGATGCGAATTCGTTCTGTCTTGCCGTTGCTGATGTCTCTGGGTTTGCTATTGATGCTTGCGGCGAATGGCTCGGCCCGGGATTTGCGAACCGGTACCCCCAGCCGGGAAGGGCTGTCGCCGGAGCGCCTGCAGCGTATTACTGCCCATATGAACCGGGCCGTCGCCGACGGCATCATGGTGGGCGGGCTCGGCATGATTGTGCGCAATGGCAAGATCGTTTATCGGCAGACCTATGGTCTCAGCGACCGCGAAGCTGGCACAGCCATGCTGGACGACTCCATCTTCCGTATCTATTCCATGAGCAAACCGATTACCGCTGTCGCGCTGATGATGCTGTACGAGGAAGGTCGTTTCTTCCTCAACGACCCGGTCGCCAAATACCTGCCCGAACTGGCCGATCTTGAGCTGGCAGTGTCTACCGCCGATAGTGCGAGCGGTATCGTCTCTGATGGCGCCACCACCCGTGGCAATGGCGCGAGAGATGAACGCAGGCTCGGGCAGACCCGCAAACCGAAGCGCCAGCCGACAATCCGTGATTTGTTGCGTCATACCGCGGGCTTCAGTTATGGGATCTTCGGCGATACCGAGGTTGACCGGCTGTACCGTGACGCCGGGCTGCTGGAGCAGAAAACCATCGCGGATTTTGTTGTCGAGTTGGGGAATATCCCCCTGCAGTATGAGCCTGGCAGCAAATGGCACTACAGCGTTTCAGTGGACGTGCAGGGACGGCTGGTGGAAGTGCTATCGGGGATGCGTTTTGGCGAGTTTCTGGAGCAGCGGCTGTTTCGACCGCTGGACATGAAAGACACCGGCTTCGTGGTGCCCGCAGACAAACGCAAGCGGCTGGCCAAGCTGTATTCCCCTGAAGGAACCAAAATGAGTTTGAATAGCGTGTGGCAGCGGTCTGAATCGACCCGGCTTTTGCCCGCGGAGCCAGGGATAAGTCGTGGCTACGAGGAAGGCTCGACCTTCGAAAGCGGTGGTGGCGGGCTGGTCTCTACCGCGGAAGATTACATGCGCTTTTGCCTGATGATGCTCAATGGCGGCGAGCTCGACGGGGTACGTTTTCTTTCGCCGAGGACGGTGACGTTGATGACTCGTAATCACCTGGGCGATATACCCATGGGCTGGGGTCGCACCGGCGTGGGTTTTGGACTGGGCTTTGCTGTTGCCCTGGATCCGGGTCAGATTGGCGAACTCGGTTCGACGGGTGAATACAGCTGGGGTGGTGCGGCGGGAACGCGCTTCTGGATCGATCCGCAGGAGCAGCTGATCGGCCTGTTTATGGTGCAGAGTATTCCCCACCAGACACGGCTGGCGGGGGAATTCAAAGTTCTGACCTATCAGGCCATGGTTGACTGACTGAAGGCTCAGGCTGCTTGCGCGGCGTGCGCCATTCCACCCTAATTTCGACGAGCTTGAGTTCCTGGGTGCGCGCCTCAGTGATGGCAGTGTTGAGCGGGATTGAACCAGACCATCAGCCGTCTGGCTGAACCCCGAAGCTGTTCAGGGCCATAGAGACCAGGTTGTATTGTCCCACCGTAAACACCAAATCCATGAGTTGTTCGGTGCTGAAATGTTCACTCAGACCCTGCCAGGTGGCATCGGCGATATGGGCATCGCTGTGAAGCTCATCGGTAGCCTGCAGTAACAAGCGGTCCAGTTCTGACAGGCCGGGAGTCTTCGGGCCGGTTTTACTGCTGTCAATTTCCGCTTCACTCATGCCCAGATAGCGACTGATATCAGCGTGTTTGTTCCATTCGTAGCCGGCCCGGCACAAGTGGCCGATGCGCAGGATCAGCAACTCCCGCTCTCGCTCAGGCAGGCTTGATTTCCCCAATACGTGGTTGGCAAACACCATCCAGCGCCGGGCCAGGCCGGGATGGTTCATCAAGGTGCGGAACACATTGTAGTCGTGCCCGGATTCAACCAGGGGCTGCATGATCTCGCGGGCCTGGTCGTCCCACTGCTCGGGTGTCAGGGCCGGAATACGGGGTTCAGAGAGTCGCATAGCTTATGCCTTGTGTTAGGGAGCCTGCATTCTTGCGCATTTCGGCGTTTGCTGCATCCCCGTAAATTTCTGCAATCAGTTCAGCATTCGTTCAGTGTGGCGCAGGTACATTGGTCACCAGCGGCAAACGCTATTCAAGGAGAAGGATCATGAAACTGACGACTGCATTGATTTTGGGCGTGTTCACCATTGCTTCCACACAGGCACTGGCGGGTCACCGCAACCACGACGAAAAGCACCATCGCGACTGGCACAAGAGTGAGAAAAAAGCCTCGCACCACATTCACAAGATGTATGTTCACAGGGAACAACAGCACTATGGTCACTCGTACCGTGATCAATCCTATGCTGAGGTCGTGCACGTGCAACCGATTTATCACAGCTACACCAGACCGTTGCACGACACATCCTGCTTGTACCGGGCTCCTGAGCGCGTTCACTCTGTCAGCTATACCGGTACTATTTTGGGTGCGGTAATCGGCGGCGCATTGGGCCACCGCATCGGTGATGCCCACGGCGATCCCGGGGCGGCGGCCATTGCTGGTGGGCTGCTCGGCGCCGCTATCGGCCGTAATATTGATCACAACGTGAACTACAACCAGGGCTTGCGCGTGGCAGGACCCTGCCGCGTCAGGCACCACCAGGAGACTGTTCTTGAGTTGGTGGAGTATGAGGTGACCTATCGCTACAATGGCCGTGTGCACCATGCACGAATGGACCACGATCCCGGCGAATGGGTAAAACTGGATGTCGACATCTCCCCGGCCTGATATTGGGCTACAGTCAGACTTGAAACGCGCCTACTCAAGCAAGGTCCCGGGCAGCGTTCCGTCGGGCGGGACTCCGTCGGGCCTCTCCTTACCGGCCCTGGCACTGTTCTCCACACTGCTACTGTTTTTTTCTGTGACGCCAGGCCAGGCCCAGGGGGCCAGGCCGCAGCGGGCCATTGAAGCCCTGGAAGGTTGTAGTGCCGAGGAACGCAAGCAGGGCTGTATCACTATTCTCACCCGCCGCCCAGCGGGTGAAAACAAACAGGCCATCAAGGCCCAGGTGCGCGGTGGCCGTATCATCTGGTACGAGTACAACAGCAAAACCGGCCAGATCCGGCGCACCAACTGAATGCGCTTCCTTATCGTCGAAGATCATGTGGGCATGGCCGACCAATTGGCGAAGGGTTTCGCCGAGCGTGGCTACAGTGCCAAGCTGGTGCCCAATGGTGAGGACGGACTGTTTGAAGCCCAGGAAATTGACTACACCCTGGCGGTGATCGACCTCGGACTGCCGGGTATGTCGGGTCTGGAGATGATCCAGCGCTTGCGCAAGTCCGGCAATACGGTACCTATTATCGTGCTAACCGCCCGTGACGATGTGGAGAGCATTGTGCAGGCAATGGAGGCGGGCGCCGACGACTACCTGAAGAAGCCTGTCTACCTGCAAGAATTGTTCGCCCACATTGAAGCGGTGTTGCGGCGGGTGTTGGGGGATCCCAAACTGGATGAGCCGGTGCTGTGCTATGCCGAGCTACAGTTGGATACCCGCAAGCGCATCGTCACACGCGGCGCTGAACGGGTTGAGTTGACTCGCGCCGAATACGAAATTCTGGAGCATCTGTGGCGCAACGCCGGGCGGGTACAGTCCAAGAAGTCCATCGCCGATGGTTACCAGCGCGAGCCCGGTGCAGATCCAAAGGCCAATAGCGTTGAGGGCCTGGTCGGTCGCATCAAACGCAAAATTGACCCGGACCAGACCCTGCAGCCGATAGAAACTGTGCGCGGGCGGGGCTACCTGTTTCGCGAACAGCCCTGAGCCCCGGGCCGCGGTATGGTTAAAGCGAAAAAGCCGCCGTCGATCCATTTGCGGCTGTTGGGTGCCAGCCTGTTGATTCTGCCTGTGTTTTTGGGTGTCACCGCTGTGGTGCTGGATCGTGCCTTTGCCAACTATCAGATGGAATCCCAACAGGAAAGTATGCGCCTGCAGCAGTTGCTGCTGGCCAAGGCCGCCGAGTGGGATGGCAGCCGCTGGAGTTTTGACGGGCTGGATGAATTGCGTTTCAACTTACTGCGTTCGGGGCTGTACGCTTTTGTTCTGTCCGGCGATGCCCGGGTTTTATGGCAAAGCCCTTCCGCGGAGCTGGTGGCTGAGCTTGAAGATCCGGCAGCAGCCGTGAAGAAAACGGTTCTGCAACTCGGCCTCAACCAGATTGAGGTTGGCCAGAGCCGATTCCGGGAGTGTGAGTTGGGTCCCCTGCACTTCTGCCATAGCACTCTTATCGCCTGGGGCAGTAGCGGCCCGGAGAGTATTTTCCTGATTGTAGAAAGCCGCGATCGGGTGCTGGAGGCGCGTAATGCTTACCGCAACTACCTGTTGTGGTTATCTCTGGCGACGGCACTGCTGTTGCTGCTGGCCCAGTCTGCCATCTTCCGCTGGGGACTTGCGCCCCTGCGGCGGATTGCTCGCGCCATCGGCTTACTGGAGCGGGGCGAATCAGAACAGCTGGTCGGGCCTTACCCGGAAGAACTGGTACCCTTAACGGATAATCTCAATGTGCTGCTGGCCAGCGAAAAGCGCAGGCGAGAACGGGTTCGCAACACCATGGACAGATTGACCCACGTCCTGAAGACACCCCTGATGCTGATCCGCAACAGCAGTGATGGCGACCGCGAGTTTCGGGATTTGGTGCAGGAGCAGGTGACCCGGATGCTGGGTATTGTCGAGGGCGAGCTGGCCAAGGCGCGGCTGGACGGGCGCGCGGCTGACATCCTCGGTAAACCGGTGCCAGTTAAACCGGTGCTGGAGCGTATTGCTGCGGCCTACAGTCGCCTGCCACGCCGGAGTGAAGCAGCGGATCCCCAACAGGCTGTCACCATCAGCACGACGGCAATCAGTGAACAGGCAACCTTCTATGGCGAGGAGCGAGATCTGCAGGATCTGTTCGGTAGCATCCTGGAAAACTCCCTGAAGTACTGCCGCCAGCGCATCGAGATCAGTGCCGAGCAGCAGCTGGAGGCTGGTGAGGAAAATCTGGTGTTGACCATTGCCGATGATGGAGATGGCATTCCGGCGGGCCTGGAGCAGGATATCCTGCGCCGAGGGGCACGCGCTGACAGTGCCAATATTGGCCAGGGCCTGGGCTTGTCAATCGTTGTGGAGATTGTCAGCGCTTATGGCGGCAGCCTGAACAGCGCGCGCTCGTCCCTTGGCGGTGCCCTGTTTGTTGTCAAATTACCCACCGATTCCAGCGGATTCAAATAGTCAGTTTCGTTCAGCTTTCGTTCAGTGAGCCTGTGTAATCCTGTTTGCCAGTAAGGGAAATTCCCTGGCACGACAGGAACACACATGCGACACCGCCGTAATACCGCCTGGATTTACGCACTCTGCGTGGCGCTGACCGCAACTCTTTTGACCCAGTCAAAGCCAGCGCTCGCGGTCCAGCCCAGCTCATTATCAAAATGGCTGAGCAAGCAGGCCGTCCCGGATTTGCGCGATCGCCTGGGCCGCCATCCCCGCTACGAAAACCAGCGCGTCGCTGTTGTAAGCACCGAAGGTGATGCCCTGAGTGCGGCTATCGTCACCGTGTTGTTACGCAGTTTTCCCGGGAAATACGGCATTCAGTTGCAGTCATGGCAAGACACTGTTCCGGTCCCGGATGCGGCAGCTTTCAGTATTGATGGCTTGCGTTGTGCTGGCACAGCGGGTTTCGACTACCTGCTGCAGGTGTCAGCAACACGGGGCCCCGCGGGCGGGGACGAAGTGCAGTTGCAGTTGGCGCCCGTTCAGGACAAGTCAGCAGTCACTGACGGCTGGCGCTGGGCTGGCAAGTTCAGCAAAGCCGAACGCAGCTACCTGCAGCAACGGGCGGAGTCCGGGTCGCGCGATGGCAGCCTGGTGGCACCCTGGG
>JAPUKZ010000084.1 GCA_027295405.1 Gammaproteobacteria bacterium | reverse complement strand
CGCCATTGCCAGGCCCAGCGGCAGCTTTGAATACACTTATGCAGAACTTGGCCTGGGTACATCATCGGTCAGTGGTGATATGGAAATGGAGCTGGACGGAAGCTACAGCCAGTTTTGCAGCATTCACTACAACCAGGAAGGGTTGGTCAGGGCTGCTTGAACCCGTTGTCACTGAGCCCGCTACAACGCTGGGACCAAAGCTTACTCATCGGCTCACTCGTGGCGCTGGCACTGCTGGCGTGGGGGTATTTGTTTTACCTGAACAACAACATGATGGGCATGAATGCCGGTTTGCGGCCCTGGCTGGCCGTCGATTTCCTGATGATGTTCCTGATGTGGGCGATCATGATGGTGGGCATGATGGTGCCAACGGCCATGCGTGCCGTGTTGATCTATGCCCGCATCGCCGCAAAGGGGCAGGATGAAAAACCCCTGATTGCCCCCGGCTACCTGTTTTCCCTCGGCTATATTGCTATCTGGAGCCTGTTCAGCGTCGGCGCCACAGTCATGCAATGGGGGCTGGAAAGGGCGGCCCTGTTGTCGCCGATGATGGTGAGCAGCAGTGCCGGTCTGGGTGCGGCGCTGCTTGTTGCCGCGGGTATATACCAGCTTACGCCATTGAAAGACGCCTGCCTCAAACACTGCCAGTCGCCCATCATGTACCTGGCGGCCAACTACAAACGGGGGTTGCCGCAGGCGTTCCTGCTGGGTCTCAAACACGGTAGTTACTGCCTGGGCTGCTGCTGGGTGCTGATGGGTTTATTGTTTCTCGGTGGCGTGATGAACCTGCTCTGGATACTGGCCATCAGCCTGTTTGTGTTCGCGGAAAAGCTGCTGCCACCCGCCCTGCGCAGCACACGTCTCAGCGGTGGCCTGATGATACTGGCAGGCCTGATCTATTTCGTCCCCTACATCTTGCAGGTTCAGCCATGAGCACCGACAACATCACCTATGCCGATACCAGTACTGTTTCTGGGGGCAAGCTGTCAGAAATTCGCGAGGAGCAGCGCGCAGGTGCCCAGCGTGGTGCAGCGCTGCTGGCCCTGAGCCTGCTGGAGGAGGGTGTGGATACCCTGTTCGGCTACCCGGGTGGTGCCAACCTGGAGATCTTCGATGTGCTGCCCGAATTTGGTATCCGCTGTGTGCGGGTGGAGCACGAACAGGGTGCTGCACACGCGGCCCAGGGCTATGCGCGGGCCACCGGTCGGGTCGGTGTGTGTCTCGCTACCTCGGGTCCCGGGGCCACCAACCTGGTGACAGGACTGGCGGATGCCAACAGTGATTCCACCCCGATAGTGGCCATCACCGGCAACGTACCCTCGCATCTGCTGGGTAAAAATGCCTTCCAGGAAGTGGATATTGTCGCTATAAGCCGGCCCATCACCAAGAAAAACTACCTGGTAAAAAGGGTCACGGATATTCCCGAGGTGGTGCGCGAAGCCTTTGCCATCGCGGCGGGTAATCGTCCGGGCCCGGTGTTGATCGATATCCCCAAGGACATCCAGCAACACTACCCGCGGGACCCGGAAGGCAACTACACACCGCCGCGCATACCCGCTGTCATCGAGTCGCCGGAGACGGCGGTAGGGGGGATTTCACAGAACCAACTGGCGGAGGCCTGCCGTCTGATAGGGGAGGCCAGCAGGCCGGTTATCTACGCCGGGGGCGGGGTGGTCAGCGCCGATTGCCCCGAACTGTTATTGCAACTGGCGGAAAAATTGCAGTGTCCGGTGACCACCACCCTGATGGGTCACGGGGCTTTTCCACCGGATCACCCGCTGGCACTGCAGGCCCTGGGAATGCACGGTTCCCGGGCTGCCAATGTGGCGGTCAACGAGGCCGACCTGGTGCTGGCGCTGGGGGTGCGTTTTGATGATCGTGTAACCGGCAATGTCGACAGTTTTATCGCCCACGGCAATATCATTCATATCGATCTGGACCGGGATGAACTCAACAAGAACAAGACGGTAACCCTGCCCATCTGTGCGCATCTCAAACCGGCCCTGCAACAGCTGTGCGATTGCACCGAGACCGGCGATTGCGGCGACTGGCGGGCCTATTTGACGGACTTGTGCGAACAGTACCCCTTCACCATTCCCGGCGGCGACACCCTCAGCCCCCAGTTTGCCATCGACCTTTTGAGCAGGGTAACCGGGGGCGAGGCCATCGTCAGCCTGGGTGTGGGCCAGCACCAGATGTGGGCCATGCAGCACTATCGTGCCCGGCGCCCCCGTTCATTTCTCAGCAGTTCCGGTTTTGGCACCATGGGCTACGGATTGCCGGCGGCTATTGGCGCCAAGGTGGGTTGCCCCGAGCGGCAGGTGATCGATATCGACGGTGACGGTTCACTCAATATGACCATCCAGGAACTGGCCACCTGCCATCGTTTCGGTATTGGCGTGAAGGTCGTGGTGATCAACAACCAGTGGCTGGGCATGGTGCGCCAGTGGCAGGACATGATTTACGACAAGCATCGCTCCGGCTCCGACATGTCTGACCCGATGGCGGTCAA
>JAPUKZ010000083.1 GCA_027295405.1 Gammaproteobacteria bacterium | reverse complement strand
ACCAGATACTGGTGTTGGACGGTGGCGCTATCATTGAGCGGGGCAGCCATGGCGCTTTGATGGCTAAGGCGGGATTCTACGCGAACCTGGTTCGGCAGTTGGATAACAGGGATTCTACTGGAGTAGCACCTTCCCAACCGGCAGGAGGCGAGTGACCACACCGTACTCAGTTCACAAGCCCCCGGCGCCATCCTCGCAACGCCAACAGCAACAGCAGCACCGCAATCATCAGGAGGCCAATCATTAGTGGTTGCATGGCGCTCTCAATGGCTTGATCGACCTGAATGAAATCGGGATACCCGGTCGCCCACAGACCCCATTGGTAGGCGAGCCGGGAAGCCAGGTAGGCGGGTCCGGTCGACAAGCTGACAATGGCGTCACCGGTGTTGGGATTGACCCTGACACTGGCGTTGATAGAGGGATCATTGGCGCCATCGTGGCCGAAGACATAATCTCCCTGCCCAGTGGGGTGGTAGAGCATGACACCCGCTCCCCAGATCGGCATGCCCAGCTTGCGACCAAGGGGCTCGCGCATTGCGCTGATCGAACTGGCAGTCAGCGGTGCATCCACTCGCAACTGCGCCAGCGAAAAACGGGTCAGGTCTGCCGCCGAGGCAACCAGGGCGGTCGCGCTTTTGGCCGCATACTGATATAGCGGTGCCGGCTCGCCACTGCGCTCATAGGAGCCGGCGATGTTATCCAGCTCAGCCAGGTATTGATAGCTTGAGCGCGACATACCCAGCGGTGTGAATACCGCCTCTTGCATGTACTCCGCAAAGGGCATGCCGGATACCTCTTCCACCAGCAACTCCAGTACCAGGTAACCACCGCCTGAATAATCCCACTCGGAACCCGGTTCTCGACCGACAATAATTTGCACGTCCGTATCGTCCGAATCCCTGGGTTGTTTCAGGCTGGCCTCCAGGGTGGGGAGCGTCTCATCCGCGGCGTAATCGCCAAAACCCAGGCCGTCGACCAGTCCTGCTGTGTGTGATAACAAGCGGCGCACGGTCACGGCCTCATTGTCGAACTCACGGGCCGGCAACTGCCAGCGGGTCAGGTAGCGCGACACGGGTGCATCGAGGTCGATCTTCCCCTGCTCGACCAAGAGCATGACGGCGTAAGCGGTGGGCCACTTGCTCAATGATGCGGTTGCAAATACGGTGTCTGCATTGACCGGGGCGTCAGCGGATCGGTAGTAATCGTCGTACACCGCGCCATCCTCGATTAGCACCAGGGCTACACTACCGGGGCTGGATTCGTCGATCATGCTGATCGCGGCATCCATAAACTGCCGGGTATCACCGCGACTGGCGATCGGGTCCAGCCACCAGCCGCTGAGACCACCATAAAGTGCAAGCGCCGCCCAGGCCAGGCTGGTCAACAAGCCCGCCGTTATGAACTTCAGGTATATCACGCCTTACCCCCGTAGCTCCTGAACTGCGCGAAACGCCTCGTCAATGGCCACGTGTGTGTAGGCATCAGCGCCGGCATCTGCGTTCGCCATGGTGATATTGCCAAACGGTCGGCTGGCAATTTCGTGGGGGGCCTCACCTTCAGGCCAGGCCGGGTCCCAGAGGTCCAGGTAGTCGCGGGAATAACCGTGGGGCCAGCGATTGACGGTAATGGCGAGCACGTCCCGTTGCACGTCAAAGCCGGCAGGGCCCAGCATACCCTTGAGGACGGTTCGGACTTCTCGCTCGTAGTCCTCAAAGGTCAGTGCCAGCATCGTGGCGCGTGAGGCGCGGCACTGGTCGACGACGTGCACAACGTCCCTGGGGGGCGCGATTGAACCCCAGAAGGTCAGTGGCACGGGGCCGTGGTCGGAAAATTCGTGGCGGTAGCCGCCCGTGTTGAGACCTTTGAACATGAATACATCGCTATGCATGCGGCCCGGGCAATGGGCGCCGGCGATACCCAGCTTATCCATGGCCTCGCTGGAGCGTATCAGTACATTGGTCAGCAACAGGGGGCGTTTTACCTGGTATCTCTGGGCGGTTTTCTGGCCCTCGGGAAGGTCCGGGCAGAGGTGGGGGAGGATAACGTGGTAACAGGCCATCACACAGTGCCTGCTTTTCACACGCAGTGGCCGGCCCTCTCTGATGTAGGTCACGGTCACACCGGTCTCGGTGTTACTGGCGTTGATGACCGTGGAATTCAGCCGCAGGCGCACCGGGGAACCGGGGCGGTCGAGCTGCTTGTAGTCAAACTTCGCCACAGCGATATTGTTAGCGCTGGTACCCGGCGCTACCGCCGGGATGAGTGCATGAACCTGCAGGCGGGCAATGCTGGCGTTGCCATCGGGAAACATGGCGACAGGGTAATCCCGGTCCTCGCTGGGCGAGTCGTAGCCGAGCAGGTTGAGGCCGGGCAAGCCGTCATACACGCATTCTGCGACCGACAAGCTGCGTGCCTCCACGCCCCAGCTCCCGTGGGTGGCATTATCGAACAACTGCACGGCTTCGTCCCCGAGCCCGCCCTGCCGACGCAGGAAATCCATGTAGCTGGTGCCCTTGAGGTAAGCCAGGGCCTGTTCCTCGTTTTCTCCCTCGAGCACGTTGACGCGCATGGTGTAGAAGCGCTTCAACTGCTCGCGGGCCGTTGCGCTGATGGGGAAGCTATCGATGGTGTCAGCCGATTGCCCGGGGCTCCAGTGCTCGAGGCTAAAATGGGTCACCAGCTTGTTCTGCCCGTAGTGGTCTTCATCGAACCAGATGGCCGATCCGTTCCTGCCATTGGCGCCGTATTCGAATTCCTGGTCCAGGCGCATTTTCTCGGGGTACACGCCCAACTCACGCATCATGGTGTTGACCGTATCGCTGAATTTCCAGTGCTCCAGGTTGTGGGTGCCACCCAGGGAGAGGCGCATCTGGCCGCCCTGGTGGAATTCGTTACGCTTGGCATGGCCGCCAAAATCGTCGTGGTTTTCCAGGATCAGGATACGGGCGTGGTTACCGAAGCGCTGGCGATAGTAGTAGGCCGCCGCCAGGCCCGAAATGCCGGCGCCGACCACCACCAGGTCGTATTCCTCGCCCAGGTCCCGCGGCGCGTCGAATTGCTTGCCCTCCCGGGCCAGTGCATGGGCCGCCTCGAATGCCCCGGGGTGTGAGCCGCGCAAGCCCGTGCGGGTGGGCGGGTAGTACTGGCCGGTCGAGCCGGGGCTGTCGGCTGCACTGCCGCCAATCGGCAGGCCAAGGCCGATTGCCACCAA
>JAPUKZ010000082.1 GCA_027295405.1 Gammaproteobacteria bacterium | reverse complement strand
CTGCTCACGCGCGAAGCCAGGGCCGGATGGGAACTAAAAATCTGATCAGTCGCGCATCATAACAACTCGCGACAGTGAGGATATGTGGCGGAAATCGACAGCAGGAGATTCGCATTCTATGGCTGATACAACAAAAAAACTGACACCCATAGGTAGTAAGCCTATTGATCGTGGGAAGTTTATCCGCTATTCGGCGGCCGCCGTAGGAGGCCTGCTGCTGTCGCCGAGGATAGTTCCCGGAAAGGCTCTGCTGCAGAAACGCCAAGGCGATCAGCTCAATATCGCACTACTGGGCACCGGTGCCCAGGGCCAGGTGCTGCTCAACTCATGCCTGAAAATACCGGGGATACGGATAACCGCCGTATGCGATATCTGGGCCGCCTACAACCGCAGGCGCGTCAGCCGTTTGCTCGGAAAATATAAGCACGAGCATCGCGTGTATGAGGATTATCGGGAGATGCTGGCGGCGGAAAAGGACTTGGACGGTGTCATCATCGCTACGCCCGACTTTTGGCATGAGGAGCATACCGTGGCCTGCCTTGAAGCAGGCTTGGATGTGTACTGCGAAAAAGAGATGTCCCATACACTTGAGGGCGCTCGCCATATGGCTGTGGTTGCAAAAAAGACCGGCAGGCTGTTACAAATCGGGCACCAGCGCCGCAGCAATCCGAGATACATCCACTGCTATGAAAAACTCATCCACGATGCTGGCTTGTTGGGCCGCATTACCACGATTAATGGGCAGTGGAATCGATCCGTTCAGCCGGATTTGGGCTGGCCCAAAAAAGCAACTATTGAAAGCGCGGTTCTAAATAAGTACGGCTTTGCCGATATGCTCCAGTTTAGAAATTGGCGTTGGTACAAAGGTTTGGGGGGTGGACCCATCGTCGATCTGGGCTCGCATCAAATCGATATCTATAATTGGTTTCTGGACGCGCAACCCGTCAGCGTAACGGCTGTGGGTGGCACCGATTATTATGAGCCTGCCACGCATGAGTGGTACGATAATGTTCAGGCGTTGTACGAATACAAAACCAGGCAGGGCACGGTGCGAGCATTTTACCAGGTTATTACCACCAACCGAAACGGCGGTTATTATGAGACCTTCATGGGTGACCAGGGTACCCTGGAGATCTCTGAATCCGCCAGCCGCAGTGCAATCTATCGCGAAGACAACGCACCTTATTGGGATGGCTGGGTGAAAAAGGGGTACCTGAAATCACCGGATGTCGTTGAGACTACTTCAGCAGGGGTGTTAGATGTCCGCGAAACACTGGCGCCTCCGGCCTATAGCCTGCCGATTGATATGAATGTGCCCTACCACATGCCGCACCTGGAAAACTTCTTCGCCACCATTCGTGGAGCAGCCAAGTTGAACTGTCCGGCGGAGGTTGGTTACGAAACAACCGTGACCGTCCTCAAGGCCAACAAAGCGGTGGCCCAAGGCCAAAAAATTACCTTCAATCCGGCGGAATTCCTGATTTGAATGATGTCCGGATGACGGCATTTAAGGGCATGTCCGCCCGAAATAAAGTGATCTGGCGTTCAGCTATATTGAGTCGGGCTCGTAAGTTGCTCCGAACCGGTGCGGCAGTTGGAGCTATGGCGGCGTGGAGCGCGGTGATCTGCCTAATCCCCGCGAAAATTATTGGCGCGGTGCCGCCTGATGCCGATTCCGTTGCCGCAACCCCGCGCTATCCCCTGCTGGGCGACCGGGGCCTGTCTGGCATGACTGCGCCGATCCACCTAATTGATCTGATTGATGGCATTGGCGAAAAAATTCTTCAGACTGATGAATTGCCCTTTCCTTTCTCAACCCGACAGACTTGTGGCCCCTGCCATGATTACCCGACCATATCGATGGGCTGGCATTTTAGCGGTGGAAAACCGGATGCAAATGCAGGACGGCGCGGCCAACCTTGGATCTATGTCGATTCTCTCCTGGGGCTGCAATTACCGCTGTCGAACCGCAATTGGCCTGGCACCACCAAGCCAGCGGACGTGGGTCTGTCACGCTGGGATTTTCTGGCAAAATTCGGCGGACTGATGCCAGGAGGATGGGGCGAGGACAGTTCGGCAGAGACGGCTGGGTATAATCTGAGCTGGTTGACATCCGGCGAGCCCGAAGCGAACTGTCTGGCCTGCCACGACCGCTCATTTAAACAGAACCGAGCTGAATATCACAGTCAGATGAGTAAGGGCAATTTTGCCTGGGCGGCAACCGGGGCCAGTGGTCTGGCGGATGTGCAGGGCTCCATTGAAAACCTGCCACCCCTTTACGATCCGTATCTCCCGCGCCCCTTGGACGATCGCAATCAGAGCCCCCCAAAAATAACTTTCCGCCCGGCCGTATTCAACGCCAGGAACAAAGTCGAGTTGAACCTGTCTCGGCGGATCAACAATGAAAACTGCCTTGCCTGTCATTCAAGCCTGTACGCCAGCTCCGGCTCGTCCGATTTCGAGCCGCTGCATAACGACATCCATATCACCGCGGGGATGCAATGTGTCGACTGCCATAACAACGGTATCGACCATCTGATGCTCAGGGGCTACGAGGGCGAAATGCGGGGCCAGGATAAAACCAGTTGCCGGGGTTGCCACATCAGCGGGGCCGATGAAACGGCGCCGACCGGTGATTTTGGCGCGCCCGATCCCGCCCACGGAGGTCTGCCGGCCTCGCACCTGGAAAGGTTCAGCTGCACATCATGTCATTCCGGTCCGCTGCCTGAAGCCGAGCCCTTCCGCGTAAAGACTTCGCAGTCCCACGCTTTGGGAACCCATGCCGCAAGTCCGCTGCCCACGGCCATACCGGCCATTCGCGGTCCCCTTTATCTGCCGGCTGAGGACGGGAAGATTACGCCGCAGTATGCGCTATGGCCAGCCTTCTGGGGGCTGATGAACGGGCAGGCAATTAAGCCACTGACTCTGCCTCAGGCGGCGGCCTTGAAAGACGAACTGTCACCCTCCGACAGCACTTTGCCCGACCGGTCCTGGCCACGCGACAATGCAGATGTTATGCTGGCGCTGGCGACGCTCAAGGATCAGCTGCCCGCCGGCAGCGAGCCCGTTTATGTCGGTGGGGGATTGGTCACCACGCTGCGGGAACAGGGGACTTTAACCACCTTTGAGAATCGGGCCAGCGAACCCTATACCTGGCCGATGGGTCACGCCACACGCCCA
>JAPUKZ010000081.1 GCA_027295405.1 Gammaproteobacteria bacterium | reverse complement strand
GATCCAGCAGCTCTCGCAGCTCCATCTCCACCAGCTCCTTCATCTCCTCGTATTCCTCAGAGTCCGCACCACCACAGTCCTCTGCCAGCAGGTCCGCCTTGTTCAGGTACACCACAATGTAAGGCACGCCTACCTGCCGAGACAGCAGAATATGCTCGCGGGTCTGCGGCATCGGGCCATCGGTGGCACCGCATACCAGTATCGCTCCGTCCATCTGCGCCGCACCCGTGATCATGTTCTTCACATAGTCAGCGTGTCCGGGACAATCCACGTGCGCGTAGTGACGATTCTCAGATTCGTACTCCACGTGAGCAGTCGCAATGGTGATGCCACGCTCTTTCTCCTCCGGCGCATTGTCGATGCCGTCAAAGGCAACCACATCACCACCCCACATTTCCGAGCACACCCGGGTCAGTGCCGCTGTCAGCGTGGTCTTGCCGTGGTCTACGTGACCGATGGTCCCCACGTTGACGTGGGGCTTCTTACGTTCAAATTGCTCTTTTGCCATTGTGACAGTCTCCTAAGCAACCTTACGGCTGTTTATATGAACGGGCCTGAGCCACGTTCTGTGTCCGCGTTCCTACTCTACATCGCTCCAGTTAAATGGAGCTCATAACCGGATTTGAACCGGTGACCTCTTCCTTACCAAGGAAGTGCTCTACCGACTGAGCTATATGAGCACTCAAATCACTGGAGCGGGTAGCGGGGATCGAACCCGCATCATCAGCTTGGAAGGCTGAGGTTCTACCATTGAACTATACCCGCCAAACACCACACAGCATGGTGGAGGGGGGTGGATTCGAACCACCGAAGCTCACGCGTCAGATTTACAGTCTGATCCCTTTGGCCACTCGGGAACCCCTCCGAAAGGCGACGTATTGTCCTTACGGGCACCCCCTTTGTCAACCATTTAAACCGATAAAATTATTGGCTTACGAAGATTTCCTTAAACCGCCGCAAAGCCGCACCAGCACTGCCTCTCGCGGCTATGGCTTATTCTTCGAGATGGGTATTCGCAGCCTCCCGACTGGGGGGTGCCCGGAGTGCCATCAGGGCTAGGCAGCAGACATATATATATAGCCAGAAAAACTATAGAAATTATTCACTTATGCAATATATGAATAACATCTACCGTCTTGAACACTGATCTGGCAACACCGCGGGTCGTTACCGTGGGCTAGCGAGGGACGATTCGGTGAGTGTGATTAAGGCGACCCCTACTCACTGGATAGTCGTTACCAGACGACCGACGCCCTCGATAATTCCTTCCAGTACCTCCCCCCGGCAAACCTCACCGACCCCCGCCGGCGTGCCGGTAAAAATAAGGTCGCCGGGATAGAGGCGGAAGTAGCGGGACAATTCAGCAATCACCTCCTCCACGCTCCAGATCATTTGCGCGAGATCGCCGTGCTGTCGCTGCTCTCCGTCTACTCGCAGGCTAATCTCACCCTTGCTCAAATACCCGCAGTCGCTGATTGGCACAATCCCGGACACGGGCGCCGACTGATCGAAGCCCTTAGCGGTATCCCAGGGCCGGCTCAGCTTTTTTGCCTCTGCCTGCAGGTCACGCCGGGTCAGGTCAATTCCCACCGCATAGCCGTAAATACACTCGGCCGCGTCTTCGGGAGGAATCTCACTGGCCGGTTTTCCCAGCGCCACCACCAGTTCCACCTCGTAGTGCAACTCCCGGGTAAGGGAGGGGTATTCCACCGCCCCATGGTTGGCAACCAGCGCAGATGCGGGCTTACTGAAGAAAAAGGGGGGCTCCCGCTCGGGGTCTGCGCCCATCTCCCGGGCGTGAGCGGCATAATTGCGACCGACGCAGTAAATCCGACGCACCGGAAAACGCGGTTGCAAGCCGATAATTTCCAGGCTCGGAGTTTCCTCAAGCGTAAACAGATTACTCATGGGCGATACCTTGATCGGGGCGGGAAAGCATACGGCTTCGCCGTATTTGAGTACAATAGATGAGTAAAACAGTGGAGTAAATTAGTCTCAAGCAAGGTACTGATTGCGCAGCTGGCATGACGCCACGGAGTTCGACCCATGCCCGAGTATCCCGACATCACCGTCTATCTGGAAGCCCTGGAGCAACGGATTCAGGGACACGAGCTCACTGCCATGACCATCAACAGCCCATTCCTGCTGCGCACTGTTTCCCCGGCAGCCGCAGCATTTGTGGGCAGGCGTGTGCTTGCACTGGAACGCATCGGCAAGCGCATCGTACTGGGGTTCGAGGCGGAGCTGTGGCTGGTCATTCACCTGATGGTGGCGGGACGCCTGCACTGGAAGGACGCGGGCGTAAAACCACCCGGGAAAAGCGCTCTGCTGGTTCTCGGTTTCAGCAACGGCCTGCTCTATCTGACCGAGGCCGGCAAAAAAAAGCGGGCCTCCTTGCATTTAATCGAAGGTCGCGAGCAACTCGCAGAGCTGGACCCGGGCGGCATCAACGTCCTGACCGCAGCCGCGCCCGAGTTTGCCGCACAACTGACAGCCTCGAACCATACTTTGAAACGGGCGCTGACCGACCCCCACATATTCAGCGGCATAGGCAATGCCTACTCAGATGAGATTCTGCACAGAGCGCAACTCTCGCCTATCGCCATGACCCAAAAACTGACGGAGGAGGAAATTCAGCGCCTGTATCAGGCCACTCAAACCGGTTTGCTGGAATGGACAGATCGACTCCGCCAAACCTGTGGCGACAGCTTTCCCGAGAAGGTCACCGCATTCCGGGAAGACATGGCCGCCCACGGTCGCTACGGGCGGCCCTGCCCCGTCTGCCAAACTCCTATCCAGCGCATTCGCTACGCCAGCAACGAAACCAACTACTGCCCCCAATGCCAGACCGGAGGCAAAGTGCTGGCGGACCGGGCGCTGTCCCGGCTACTCAAGAAAGACTGGCCCAGAACCGTGGAGGATCTGGAAAAACTGAAGAAACCGCTGAAAAAACCGGGGACGTAGCACGGTTATTTCAGTGCGACAGAAACTCGCGTATTGCCGCGATATTTCGCCGCACCTGCTGCTCACCGTAGCCGGGGTAGGTCGGTAGTAAAACAACAGCGGCGGCGCAGGCGCTGGCGTTGGGGCAGTCTGCAGAGAATTCAGCAAAACTGTCAAGATCAGCGCAGTTCTTCAGGTGTTGCGCGGCTACATCGCAGTTGCTGCGCAACATGTGGCAGAGCAGCCCGTGACGGTCATCGACCTGTATGGGCAGGACACTGTAAACATCGCCCGTGGCGGGCTCGGGCAGGATAAGCCCGGGAAGTCCCTCCAGCGCCTGCAGGTACTGGTTGGCGAAACGGCGGCGCTGCTCATTGCGCGCGGCGATGCCGTCGATCTGTTGGCACAACAGCGCCAACTGCGCGGGACGACAGCCATGCAAATAGTGCGGTGGCAAGGTATCTACCCGGCTGCTATCCAGCTCGGTTTCGATGAACCGATTGATAAGCCGAATGTTCCGCGTCAGACCCAGCCGAAACAAACGCCGGGTCACCAGGCTGAAGAGCCACGGTGAAGTCACCAGGTCGGTCAGTGCACCTTGCAACAGCCGTCCGGCAACGAAGCCGCGGGATTGCAGGGGTTGCCCCAGGAGTTCCTGCTGCAACCTGGCGGCCAGCTCGGCGTGTGGTGTGGCGACAGCGCCGCCAAACCAGCCGTTGATGTTTTTGTACATGCCGAAACTGAACACCCCGGCATCGCCGAAGGTACCCAGCTTGGTATTACCCACTTGCGCGTCAAAGGCCTGGGCGGCGTCTTCCACCAGCACCACCTGGCGCGATCTGCAGAGCGCAGCTAGTGCCTCGATCTCGGCGGCCACCCCGTGTAAATGGGTAACCAGGACGGCGCCGGTGCCGGGTCCGATCAGGGCTTCAACACTGCTGGCCGCCAGGTTGCACGAACTTCTGGCCACATCAGCAAACACCGGCTTGCCGCCCGCGGCAATCACCATATTGACCACGTCGGCAATGGTATAGGGCGACATGATCACATCCTGGCCGGGCTTGATCAGATGCTTTATCGCCAGATATATACCGGTGCGACACATGGGGGTTTGCACCAGATACGGGGTACCCAGGTACGCGGCAAACCGGTGCTGCGCCACCTCTCTCAACTCGGTGGCTGATTGCCGGTTGAGCCCCGCCAGATCAAGCAATAAGCGGCGATAAGAGCCGGAGCCGTGCTGGAGTTTGAGCCGGGATTGGTTTGCAACGATCACAGGGCTGCCTCAGCGATACGGGTGGCATTGGCCATGATGGAAAATGTTGGCGAGAGGGCCGGCGACATCCGAAACATGGCAGCATCACAACAATAAACATGTTCAGCCAGCCGACCGGACTGCGGCGACACCCCCGCAGCGTCCACCAGGGTACTGGCAAAGTGCGAGCTGGTGCGGGTGCCCGAGGTCAGGGCTCCCAGTACCCGGAAGCCCCCAGGTTTCAGCAGCGTCGCCAGTGCCGCAATAATGGGTTGCGCGCTGGCCTGATCCGGCTCCCTTGTTTTTGTCATAGCAACGTCACCGGCTTGTAATTTCATCCTGTATTGGTGGGAATGGTCACTGTGCAGGTACAGCCGGCCGATCAGGAGTCGGGCGCGCAACAGAGATACCAGCGGCCTGAGCGCAGGCCAGAGTAATTCGGGGACGGCGGTACGCAACAAATGGTCTGCAAAGGGATAGACCTGAATCAGGCTACCACTCTCGGAACAGGTGATAAGTGACTGGCTCAGGGCAAAATAATTCTTGCTGCCGGGAACACCGCGGCCGGTATAGACAATAGGAAACTGCACAATCGCATTGTCGTAGAGAGTCACCGCCTGGCTCAGGCCGGTACTGCGCAGCGCAATCGCCGTACTCTGTACACAACCGGCAGCGAGGAATATCCGGTCGTAGGGCTCACTGCGCTGCGCTTGACCCCGACCCTGCAAGACTATCTGCCTGGAGTCCAGGTCGATTCGCTCCACCAGTGCCTTGCGGTACCGAATCGTTTCCGGTTGCTGCGCCCTCGCAGTGTCACTGGCGCTACAGAACAGGGCCTGACGGTAACAACCCGCCAGGCAGTGGCCACAGTAAGTACAGGACGTCGGAGATTCCGGCGCTGTGTCCAACGCGACACAATTGCTGCCCGCCACGAAGCGCTGCGAAGCCGGGTCATTAACTGCCGCATCCAGTTTTTCAAACAGTGGCAGACGCCTGACCGGCGCCGCCTGGATAAAACGATGTTGATGCCTGAGCGCCAGTTTACTGTTCGCATCACCGGCAATCTTCAGTAAGCCCGCCACTCGCTCATAATAGGGGTCGAGCTGTTCCCGCGACAATCCCAGCAATCTGAGATCCTCGTCGCTGAATGGCAGGCAGGTTGCTCCCCAGTAGTTGGTGAGGCCACCGGGTCGCTGCCAGTTGTTTTCCATCTGGGCCTGGGGCCTGCTATCGACAGCCGTGCCGAAATGACTTTTGGGTGGGGGAAAACTCAGGCCTTCCCGCTGTTTGAGGGTTCGGTAGACCGCATTGTAGTGCTCCGGGTCGGTGGGCACCGCGCAGGCGGATTCCGGTTCAGCCGCATCGTAGACATCCACTGTGGCACCGGGTTGTCGCCGGCGAATTTCCGCCAGTACCGCGTGAGCGGCGGCACCTGAGCCGATCACCGCCAGTTTCACCGGGTTTTCTTCTGGTAGAGGGCCAAACCCCAGCAGGACAGCAGGCGCCCCTGTATTTTTTCCACCAGGGGCTCCAGCCACAGCAACAGCGGTGCGTACCAATGCACGACTCGCGGCGATAGTCGAAACTGCATGCTGCTCATCACGAACAGGTGCGCAAAATTTCCACCGTATTGCAGACGCAGCGTGGTGAGTTGATCCTCGGCGTCCCGACCCAATCGCGCAAAGTCGATCGAGGCCTCGTTGTCCTCGAAAAAACCACTGTCCAGGCGATACCAGAGTTTGCGCAAAATATCCAGCAGTGACCCGCTGCTGGGCTCCCAGACCAACAATCTACCACCGGGTTTCAACAGCCGTATCAGTTCCTGAAACCCGGCCTCAACATGGGGGTGGAGATGGTGCAGGGACTCGGTCACGATCAGATCATAGCTGGCGGGCGGCAAACCGGATCGCAATACCGACGCGCAGACTATGCCGGCATCGGGAAAGCGCTGCTGGAAGAACTTGCACTGTGCTTCCGAGATATCCACCCCGGTAATGCTGGCGCCACGACCATGGAAGTAAACTGAATTCTCACCACCCCCGCACATGGCATCCAGCACTTGCAGGCCGGTGAAGTCTTCCCCGGGAAGAAATCGATCAAATACCTCGGTTCGGTAGCGCAGGGCTTCCGGATTGGCATAGTGTGAATCATAGACGCTGGCAATGCGGTTGTAATAATCCCGCTGCTCCTGTTCAGACTGACTCAGGCTCATGCTACTCCCGGTTTCTCCAGTACGATAAGCCGGTTCAGACCCAGCATAAAATGGCTTTGTGAACGCCAGTTAAGATCTGTCTGTGCCACGATAGCACGCAGTTCCTCCTCATCGAAGGTAATTCGCGGTAAGCCCCGGTCGCGGAGCATATGCCAATAATGACTGACAGCTTTGGATAACAGAGTAATGACAACCACTCCACCCGGCCTCAGGGTTCGATGCAGTTCCTGCAGGGTCTTTTCCGGCGCTTCAAAATAATTGAGCGCCGCCAGTATGGAAGCACTGTCCAGGCTGCCGTCGCAAAAAGGTAAAATGGAAAAATTCTTCACCGTGATATCGACGCCCGGAAAAGCGCTGATATCGATGCCGTAGCCCTGGCCCAAAGCCTTCACCAGGCGGTTGTCGCCACAGGCAATATCCAGATGCACACCCGGCGGCAACACTTTTCGAACCGCGCTGACCCGCCAGTTACTCAGGCTTGTGCCGATGGGATCCCAACCCGCGTACAGTTTCTTTCCCCCAGAATACCGCCCCGAAAAGGCAAGATAAACCCACCACAGCCCCGCGCCGAAAAACAGGTAGATCAGCGGTCGCAGCGGGATTCCGTAGCGTGGCAAGGGTGTCGTCACCACATGCAGCGCCAACAGGTAAAGCAGTGGAATGGTCGCCAGGCGCAGCACGGATACCGCGCTGACCCCCAGCAGGCTCGCGCTCACCGGCAACCAACACAGCGGCACCATTACCAGCGCCAAAAGCGTGATGGGCCAGTGGCTGTAGCGCATCAGGCTATGGATTCGATCAAAGGCCTGGCGGGAATAAAAGGGGGAAGCCTGCGCGGGGTAGATAAAGATATCGCCCTGGCCGCTGACCATGCCCCAGGAAAAGAACATCTGTGCTTTGCCAAGGATGTACCAGTGAAGGTATTTCAGGGGATCGTTGCGGGTATTTTCCCACAACTTGTTCAGGACCTTGGGAACCGTATCGAAGCTGGCGTAGTCAGGATCGGCCCGGTGCGGAAAACCGCGGGTAGCCGGGTCGTCGTCAACCATCAGACCCGGGTAGGTCCCGTTGTGGAAGCTGACAATGACGTGCGCCGCCTGGGTGCTGGCATCTTCAGGCAGGTTTAACTGGTTGCGAGCTTCCCAGGGCAGGGTCAGCAGCATAAAACCAGCGACGGTACCGACCAGCGCAGTTCTCGCCACCTTCTTGTCCGCGCACACAAACCACAGCAGCGGGATCGCAAACAGCAACACATAGGCCATCGACGATTTCACCATGTAGCTAGCAGCCAGCGATACACCAAACACCAGCCACCGCAACCAGGCACAGGGCTTGCGCAGCGCCAGCGCACCCATCACAACCGCGAGAGTAAGCACAAAGGTGAACAGTGTTTCGGTGAGGATGTAGGTGTTCATGCTGATAAGATGAGGCGACAGCGCTGTCAGCAGGGTGGGCAGCAGAGCGACAATCGGTGGCATCACCGTGAGAGCGAGGATGAAAACCAGCAGCACGGTGACACTGTCCAGCAATGCCTGCCTGTTCATCATCGCGCCTAACATGGGGTAGGTTGGTGGATATTCAACCTCGGGGAGGAGGAAAAGCGCGTACCCGGGCATGCGATCTGCATCCGGCTGTGGAATGGCCTCCCCTGCCATGGATTTTTCCAGCAACAGATTGGAGTAGACACCGTGGTACTTCAGGTTCGCCGCGTAGCTGTAGTACTGCAGCGCATCGGCGCGCAGCGGGGCCCAAATACTGGTTTCTGCCACCGCGATATAGCGTATCCACCAGGCGCCCGCCATGATCAGAACCAGCGCCACGTAAACCAGCCAGGGCCACCCCCGCTGGCTCACATCAGTCATACCGCGGCCTGCCGCACGAAACAGGTAGACCCAAAAAACAGCAAGTCCCCGACAATAGTAATCAACCGGAACTGCAACACAATACTCAGAGCCTGGGTGCCCATGCCCAGTGGATCCAGCAACAGGATGAAGGCAGCCTCGCGAACGCCGATGCCACCGGGGGCGCCGGGCACTATAAAACCCAGCAACCATGACAGGCAAAATGCCGCGACCAGGGTCGCCAGCTGCGAGAACCCAGCGAGGTCCCGGAACTGGTCGGTGAGGATCAGAACCACCGCCAGGGACAGCAGCAAAAACAGCAGGAACAACCCCCAGGACTGCAGCAGACGCGGAGACCATCCCGACAAGCGGTAAGGACCCGCCAGCGGCAGCGCCAGCAAGCCTCGCCCGCCAAGCATTCCGATGGCCATAATCAGCCCGAGACCTGGCAGGGGGATAGCGCTCCAGACCTCGAGTTGATCACCGCTAAGCGCCGCCGCCAGGGTACCGCAAACCGCAAAGACGGCTGCGACCCCCAGCAATTCCTCTGCGGTAGCAGAGAGTATCGCGCGGTCGGAGGCGCCCATGCTGCGACTCAGGGCATAGCGCCCGGCGTAGTGAAACACATTGCCAGGAAGATATTTGGCAATCTGGCTGCGGGCATAGCAGTAGTGGCAACTAGCCAGGGAAAACCGGCTTCCCTGATAGTAATTAAGCATTACCATCCAGGCCACAGATAGCGTTCCCAGGGCAAGGGTATAAATAACCGCCCCCAGTCCAATCGCAAACACCGAACTGTGCGCGGTGGCAGCTTGCAGGGATTCCAGATTGTCGTAGACTTCCAGCGCGACGAAGGCAATGCCGAGCAGGGCGAGGAGCCGCCCCGCAGTATTGAGCAGGGCGGGAGACAGACGGGTGCGACCACCGGGGTTTGCCTCCACGCAGTCGCTCAGGTTCGCTTGTCCAGCATGTCTGCCAGCAGGGCAAACATGGCCGTGTTCATGGTGAACATCACCAGTATCACCGATTTGTCGGTGAGGTTGTCCAGCACCAGCACGTCATAGCCCAGACTGATCAGAGCGCAGAATCCAACGGCCAGCAGGACCGGGAACAACACCCGCGCCGGCGCGAAATACATGCCGGTACGGGCGATCAACTGGATAAAATTCAGGGTGTCCCGCACCGGCTTGATCTTGGAATGGCCGATGCGCTCAAAGTAATCGATGGGTTCAAACACAACCCGGTAGTTATTGGTCAGCAATGCCAGGGTGATGGTGGTGGTGAAACTGAAGCCATCCGGTAGTATCGTCAGGTATTTCTCCACCAGTTCCCGCCGGAACACGCGCAAGCCGGAATTGATATCCGGAATATTGGTCCTGGAAATCCAGGATGCATAGGCGCGCAGGAACAGCTTGGGAATCATGCGAATGCGCGAATAGGTCACGTTGTCGGAGGTACGGGAACCCACCACCATATCCGCATCTGCACACAGGCGAAGCAGGTCCGGCAAACGGTCATTGGGGTAGGTACCATCAGCGTCGGTTATGGCCACCAGTTCACCGCGACTGGCCCGGATGCCACTCTTCAGGGCCGCCCCGTAGCCGCGATTGCGCTCGTGATGGACAACCACCAGGCTGGGGTCCGCTTGCTTCACCTTATCCAGCACCGCACCGGTGCCATCGGTAGAGCAGTCGTTGACCACGACCAGTTCGTAATTGCGCTCCCCCGCCGCCTGCATCACCGCTCGTATCTGGGCAATCGTGCCCTCAATGGCGTGCTCTTCGTTGTAACCGGGCACGATGATGCTGAAGTCTGGTGTAGCAGCCATGTACTGGGGAAATACTCTTGATATGGTGGCATGCATTGTAGGAAACTTTGGCAGTGCAGCACAAGGAAGTGGGGAGAATTGCCAGTGGCCGCAGCTCGATCTTTCCAGCCCGGGGTTTTTCACCACGGTCATCGGTAAATCGTAACGCAGGTAACTTTCACAAAAAAAGCTTACTGTTGCCAAGAGGTGGGCGTATCCATCACGCGATACAAATGATTTGTCAATGTAATCGCGGCGTTGAAATGATGCTTGAGAGAGTTGTTACAACCAGTAGAAAGTGAAGTGAAATGAGCGAGATCAAAGGTATTGCTGCGCCCGCGGTCAGCGACTGGTTAACGGCGAATCTGGATGGACTGCCCGCGCCCTACCGCTTCGATCTGATTGCGGCGGGTGGTTCCAATCTTACTTATATCACCACCGCCGCAAACGGCGTTCGCTTTGTATTGCGCCGTGGGCCCTTGCGGGCACGACTAGCGACAGCCCACGATATGCAACGGGAATACCGCATCATGCAGGCCCTTGCCGGCACCTGTGTTCCGGTGCCGGCAATGTTTGCATACTGTGCGGATGAATCCGTCAATGGTGCTGAGTTCTACTGTATGGAAATGGTCGACGGCCTGGTGCTGCGTGACCGCGCCTCCACAATGGAGATGAGCCGGGGGGATTGCCTGCGGGCAACCGAGTCGCTGGTTGATGTGCAGGTAGCTTTTCATCAAGTCGACCTGGGGTCTGTGGGGCTGGGTGATCTGTCCCGCCACGCTGGCTATATTGAGCGGCAACTCAGTCGCTGGAAAAAGCAAGTGGACGCGGGAAGGTGCCGCGATGTCCCATTGCTAGATGAACTGCATGAGGTATTGCGCCGCAGCGTCCCGCCGGCAACGAAGGCCAGACCGGGATTGGCGCACGGTGATTATCGGTTCGACAACACCGTGTTGGACAGCAACTACCGTGTCAGTGCGGTGCTGGATTGGGAGCTGTGTACTATTGGCGATCCGCTGGCGGACTTTATCTGGTCCCTGGGCTACTGGGCGGAGCCTGGGGAGCAACTGACCTGGCTGCAGGATCCGCCCACCAAAAACCCACAGTTTCCGCGCCGCGAAGTGGTGACCAGCCTGTATGCGGCACGATCAGGTGACTCGCTGGATGATATCGACTGGTACACCGCCTTCAGTTGGTGGAAACAGGCCTGTATCGTTGAAGGCATTTACAGCCGGATGCAAAACGGTGCCAGCGGTGGCATGAAGCTTGAGCATGTCGATCTGGTTGGGCAGCGCGTAATTGCATATCTGGAACGCGCCAGATCACTGCTGTAGCCCCCTGACTGCTGTAGCCCCCTGATAGCTACCTTGAGCAGGCAGCCTGGGATCAATCAGCCTGCGCGTGCGACTCCTGGTACCATGGATGGGCAATCAGCCGATGCAGCATCTGATCCTCGGGACGCTGGAAGCCACGCACCCCAATTTCCATTCCCAGGTGACCGCCGTCGGGCTGGTCGCGATAACTGCCAAACAGGCGATCCCACCAGGGAAAATTGAAGCCGAAATTGCTGTTGGTTTCAGCGACACTCACCGAGTGATGCAATCTGTGCATATCGGGTGTCACCACCAGCAGGCGCAGCCATTTGTCCACCTGGGTTGGAATGGCGATATTGCCGTGATTGAACATGGAAGTAACGTTAAGTAATACCTCCGACAACAGTACGGCAATGGCCGCAGGGCCGAACAGGCCGATGACCAACAGCTTGATCAACATGGAGAGAACAATAGACACGGGATGAAAGCGGATGCCGGTGGAGACGTCAAAGTCCGGATCCGCATGATGCATCCGGTGCAGGCGCCACAGCAAAGGTACCCAATGGTAGAGGCGATGCTGCCAGTAGATAGCGCAGTCAAATATCAGGACAAACAGGGGAATGCTCAGCCAGACCGGTACTGCCAGTACATTGAAAAGCCCCCAGTTCTTGTCCTCCAGCAGCAGGGCGAAACCCACTCCCAGTACTGGGAACACCAGGTAAAGCAGCAGGCTGTTGAGCAGACTGATTGCCCAATTGTTGGACCAGCGCAGCACTTTGGAGATAGACAGGGGGCGGCGCGGCCAGAGAATCTCCCAGCTCGCCACCACCAGCACTATGGCCAGTAAGGCCGAAAGTCGAACAGCGGTCTGTGCATCCAGGATTATCGACAACATGGCTGACCTCAACAGGCGTCGGGCGCAGGAGTCTTGCTGCGCTTTGGTACAGGTTTCTAGTACGGGTGTGGCTAGAATTGTAGCTCAAAATCACCCGATTCCGAACTGTTAAGGAGCCCCTGACCAAGCCCAGGCTCCGCAGTCTCGCGGCAGCATCCTGGACTTGTTCAAAGGCCCCTGAAGCAAACACCTGCTCAACATCACACCGGCTTCGGCACGCTTCCAAGCATGGCTGTTACGGTGTCCCGAAAGTTCTCAAGCCGCTGCCAATAGAGGGTGCGGCCCAGGGCGGCAATGCCAATATAGCCGCGTACCTCGAGATACCCGTCAGCCGCCAGTTCCATCTCACAGCGATAGGTTTTGCCGCTAGCCGGGTTGTAGATGCGCCCCCCGCGCCAGCGACCGCGCTCATAGTGCAGGCCAGTGGCAATGGTAAGCCCCTGAATGGGCCGACCCCGCAGGCTGGAATCGGTATTATGGATATCCAGTCTCGGTTTGCCGACAGGTGATTTTACGCCCGTGTCTTCATGGTCTACAACTCCAACGCCGAGGCAACTGATGTCACGTTCACATCCCGCCCCGCTGCCGCCCGCCGGAAAGCCGCCTTGTAGCCCGGCAGTTCCGTACCCATCCACCGATCCCACCAGGTGAAGTACAGGCCGTAGTTGCCATTGAATTTCTGGTGGTGCATATCGTGATGGGTGGTGGTGGTCAGCCGGTCCAGGGGCGTGTCCACCCAATACCGCGGATGGAACTCACAGCCCGAATGCCCCATGGCGTTGCGCAGGATCATGACCGCCAGGAACAGGAAAAGCACCGCCGGATGCAACGGCATGACCGCCAGCAGCAGTGGCAGGAACAGGGCCATCATGAACGCCTCGGCGGGTGCGAAACTGTAGGCTGCCCACGGGGTGGGTGTGCGCGACAGGTGATGCACCCGATGCGCCCAGTGGAATACCCGGGGATGGTGTAGCGCCCGGTGTACCCAGTAAAACCAGGCATCGTGCAACACCAATACCAGCGGCAGACTCAAGCAGGTATACCACCAGCCAAAGTCCGCCACAGACTCATAGATGTTCAGCCAGCCTGATTCCTTTCCCTGAATGGTAAACAGCGCCACGCTGGCGTAAACGGCGGTTGTCAGCAGCGAGTACAACAACTCGCGGCGGACATCCGCAGCAGACGCGCGACGATCCTGGATGCGACGGTTTTCCGACCAGGCGCCGAACCCGCCAAGCACGCTACTGACCAATCCGGCGCCGACCAGGTAACGCAAGGTATCAAGAGTAAAAACCTGCAGCCACAGCGGTAGCTGGTCCTGCAGAATTTCATTAAAGGCCGCCAACGGCCCGGTAATAATACATAACATAAGGCACCTCCTGTTCGTTTTTCCCGGAGGCAATTACAGTACACACAGGCGCAGGGAGTCTTGTCGATTCAGAAAAACCCTGTGCAATTTCGAAATCGGGCAGTTTTTTTGGGCTCTTGCGACCGGGTGAGGTGTTCAGCCGCCCTCGTCAGCCCGTGGATCACTGCGCCAGGCGCTGGGTGTCTGCCCGAATCGGGCTTTGAATGCCCGGTTGAACGGGGTCAGAGAGGCGTAACCTACACCCAATGCTATGGTGAGTACCGGCAGCTCCTGCTGGGCGGGGTCCGCCAGCCGGGCAGCGGCTTCCGCGAGCCGATAGCTATTGAGGTAGTCACTGAAATTGCGATGACCCAGGTGCTGGTTGATCAGGCGGCGCAGTCGGTGTTCCGGAATGCCAAGCTGTTCCCCCAGCCGGCGAATCGTCAGCTCGCTCTGGTGATAGCCCTGCTGACTGTCCATAAAATCGCGCAGCGCCTCCAGCCATGCCTGCTCTGTGACCGACAGTGCAGGAGCCCCATCCCGTCCAGGCCAGCCGGCGCCCCGGCTGGTCTCCGTCTGCGGACCAGCGACGGGCGGCGATGGGCCGACGACGGGCGGCAGGTCCAGGGTGGCCAACAGACCGTTGTCGCGTGGCAACAACCACAACGATACCAGCAGCAAAATCAGCAACAGTACCAGCGAATGCCACAACTCCAGCGCCAAGGGAGCTTCCCGCCCAGCGAGCAATAACTCGGCACAGATCGTGGCTAGCATATAGGCGCCTCCCCCGGCTACCAACATAGTCCGCAGACGGCGCCGGCTTTCCACCAGATCCTGCTGCCACTCGCCGATCACCACGGCCAGGGCCAGCACCAGCAGGGCGACCCGGAACAGGTAAGAGGAGTAAAACAGCGCCCAAACCAGTGGCGATTCCGGTGCAAGAACCGGATCAACGCGTCCACTCCAATAGCTGGTAATCGCGAGCAGCATAAACGCTGCCACCACCGCGACATGCACCACGCCCGGAACCACACCCAGGCGGTCCCAGTCGCGGAACAGTGCCAGAGTAAACAGCCAGAACCAGGGCGTTACCGCCAGCGCTGCGACTACCAGCAAATGCTTGATTGGAGTCCCGCTATCGACAAAGGGCAACACCAGGTAAGCAGACAGGCCAAGCAGCACCCCCAACAGCAGGCGGCCCACCCACAGCGCCCGGTAATCCATCCACAGTTTGATACACAGCAACGCGGCCAGGCCGAAACCCGCACCCCGTACAAAAAGAAATAGCTCACTCATGTGTATTCATCACCATCACCTCATCTTCGCGCCGGGAATCCGCGCTGAGCAAGCGCTTCATTTTACGATGTGTGCCGACAGGCTTCACCTCCTGTGTGTCCCTGCGCGCCAGTGTACTGCAGCGTACACCTGGCCCGTTCAGTCAGTTGGAAGGCGGCTAGCCGCAAGTGATGCGGCACACCGACATGCTCCCGTCGGGGTACCCGGCGCCATTGCCGCCAAGAGGGTGCACCGGTCGCGCAATGTGGTCGCGGTTACCGGCGACGCCGGCTTCCTGATGAACTTCCAGGAAATAGAAACCGCCCTGCGCCTGGAACTCGCGCGGGTGTTTCTGGTCTGGAATGACAGTGAGTACGGAATAATCAAATGGCACCAGCTACGGCACTTTGGCCGCGAGAGCAATATTCGCTTCAACAATCCCGACCTGGCAGCCTACGCCGAGAGCTTTGGCGCCAGGGGCTACCGGGTGGAAAGTACCGAGCAGTTACTGCCCTCGCTGCAGCGCGCCTTCGAGGACAATACCGCGGTGCTTATCGACTGCCCGGTGGACTACCGGGAGAACATGAAACTCACCTAGCAACTGGGCAACCTGGTGTGCCCGATATAAGAGGGTTTTTGCAATGACCAAGTCTTCATCGGCGAGCGGCAGCGACACACTGCTGTCGGTAAGCTCTCCCTACAGCGGCGAGTTACTGGCGCAACTGGATACCGCCTCCATGGCGGAGGTGCAGGCCGCCCTGACGCGGGCGGCGGAGCTCCATCGCGACCGGCGCCAGCGCCTGTCCCTGCAACGCCGCATTGAAATTCTGCACAACACCGCGCGCATCATGACTGAGCAGGCGGAGGAGTTGGCGCGGCTCGCCGCCAGTGAAGGCGGCAAGCCGCTGCTGGATTCCCGGATTGAAGTGACGCGCGCCATTGATGGCGTACAACTTTGCATCGAGGCCCTGCGCCACGACGGCGGCCGGCTTGTACCCATGAACCTTGATGCCGCCTCGAGCGGGCGGGTAGCATTCACCCAGAAAGAACCCATCGGGGTGGTGGTCGCCGTCAGCGCCTTTAACCATCCCCTCAACCTGATCGTACATCAGGTCGCGCCAGCCATTGCCGCCGGTTGCCCGGTGCTGGTAAAACCAGCGGAAGATACCCCCCTGTCCTGCCAGCGGTTTGTTGAAATTCTGTACCAGGCCGGTTTGCCAGAGCCCTGGTGCCGCATGCTGGTAACCCGGGATCTGGCAGTGGCCGAGGCACTGGTTACCGATCCCCGGGTGGGCCTGTTCAGTTTTATTGGCAGTGCCCGGGTCGGCTGGATGTTACGCAGTAAAGTCGCTCCCGGTACCCGCTGCCTGTTGGAGCACGGTGGCGCGGCGCCGGTGGTGGTATTCAATGACGCGGATATTCCCCAGGCGGTAAAGGCCTTGACCAGGGGCGCCTTTTACCACGCCGGTCAGGTCTGTGTGTCGGTGCAACGAATTTTTGCCCACGCCGATATTGCCGCCTTGCTCGCCCAGCAACTGGCGCGGGCGGCCAATAACCTGGTGCTGGGCGATCCGCTGGATTCAAGTACCGAGGTGGGACCGCTGATCCGCGCCGCAGAAGTAGAGCGGGTGGATAACTGGGTGCGTGAAGCCATCGATCTCGGCGCCCATTCCCTGAGTGGGGCGGCGCGGGAAGGCTCAAACCTGTATCGCCCCACCGTGCTCAGCGAGGTACCGGCAGATTGCACCCTCAGCCGCAACGAGGTGTTTGGCCCGGTGGCCGCCGTCTATTCATTTGACGATGCAGACAGCGCCTTCCGGGTGGCCAACGACCTGCCCTTCGCCTTCCAGGCCGCCGTATTTACCCGCGACATCCAGAACATGATGCGGGCGTTCCACGCCCTCGATGGCTCGGCGGTTATGGTCAACGATCACAGCGCGTTTCGCACCGACTGGATGCCCTTCGCCGGACTCAAACAATCGGGCCTTGGGGTCGGCGGCATCGCCCACACCCTGCATGAAATGCAAATAGAGAAGATGTTGGTGCTGCACTGCACCGACTCCCTCCACTGAATCCCTGCCAACGGTAATGAGGTAGTCATAATGAACACAGAAAAAATGGATGCGATAGGCTACTTCGCCCTGCGGGTTATGGAAATCAGCGTGCTGCTGTTCGTTTTCCTGCTGGGCGTGTTCTGCCTGGCAGTGCTGTATATGTACCTGGCGGATATCACCCAGACCAAGCAGGCCATACGCCGCAACTACCCGGTAGTGGGCCGGTTTCGCTATTTGTTTGAGAACATGGGCGAGTTTTTCCGGCAGTACTTTTTTGCCCAGGACCGGGAGGAGCTACCCTTCAACCGGGCCCAGCGCTCCTGGGTTTACCGGGCGGCGAAGAATGTGGATTCCACCATCGCCTTCGGCTCCACCCGCCCCCTCAACCAACCCGGGGATGTGGTGTTCCTGAACTGCCTGTTTCCAACGTTGACCGAAGACGCGGCGCCAATCTCGGCGCTTACTTTCGGGGCAGGCTACGCGGAAACCCCCTATACCACCGATTCCCTGTTCAATATCTCCGGCATGAGTTTCGGCGCCCTCTCGGTGCCCGCGGTCCGGGCCCTGTCCATCGGCGCCAAGCAGGCCGGCATCTGGATGAATACCGGCGAGGGCGCCATCTCGCCCTATCACCTGGAGGGGGGTTGCGATGTGGTGTTCCAGATCGGCACTGCTAAATACGGTGTGCGCGACGGTGACGGTAAGCTCTCGGACGACAAACTGCGGGAATTGGCCGCCCTGGAACAGGTGAAGATGTTTGAAATCAAGATGAGCCAGGGCGCCAAACCCGGCAAGGGCGGCATCCTGCCCGGCGGCAAGGTCACCTCGTTGATCGCCGAGACCCGGGGCATACCGGAAGGCCAGGACTCCATCAGCCCCAACGGCCATGTGGAGATTCGTTCGGTCGATGACCTGTTGGATATGATCGCACGGGTGCGCGCGGTGACCGGCAAACCGGTGGGCTTTAAAGCTGTGATCGGCAGTATTGGCTGGCTGGATGACTTGTGCATAGCCATCCACAACCGGGGACCGCAGGTCGCCCCAGATTTCATCACCATCGACAGCGCCGACGGTGGCACCGGCGCCGCTCCCCAGAGCCTGATGGATTACATGGGCCTGCCCATCAAACGCAGCCTGCCGCTGGTGGTGGACAAACTGGTGGAATACGGTCTGCGCGAGCGCATCAAGGTAATTACCTCGGGCAAACTTATCAACCCTGCCGATGTAGCCTGGGCCCTGTGCATGGGCGCCGATTTCATCACCTCCGCCCGCGGCTTCCTGTTTGCACTGGGCTGCATCCAGGCCCTGCAGTGCAACAAGAACACCTGCCCCACCGGCATCACCACCCATAACCCCGACCTGCAACGCGGCCTGGTGGTGGCAGACAAGGCCGAGCGAGTCGCCCACTTCGCCCGCAACATGGCGTATGAGGTGGGCATCATCGCCCACTCATGTGGTGTGAAAGAACCCCGCGAGCTGACCCGCGACCACGCCCAACTCATCAATGCCCAGGGAATACCTGCACCGATGGTCGACACCTTCCCCAATGCAATAACCCGCCCCCAGTACCTGATAGCGAGCGATGCCTAAGCCGCGTTCAATGCCAGACGGTTAAAGGAGAGTTGTGATGGAAGTACCGGAACTCATAGGTCAGATACTGTTTTTGTCCGCCAGCGTGGTGGTTGGACTGTTGATCAACCGCTTGATCCGCCTGGACGTCACCCTGTCCTGCCTCGCAGCCGGCGTCCTCGCCGGCCTGTCCCTCCCCTGGCTGGGCCTGGACACCGGCATCCGCGCCAGCAACATCCAGGACCTGGTGTTTTACGTGATCCTGCCAGTGCTCATCTTCGATGCCGCCTGGCACATAAAGCCGGGGGTACTGAAGCGCTGGCTAACGCCCATTTTACTATTGTCTACCGTGGGCATGATAGTCAGCACGCTAGTCGTCGCCACCATCCTTTACTACGCCATCGGTTCGCCGCAAGGATTCCCCTGGATCGCCGCCCTGCTGGCGGGAGCCATCCTGGCAGCCACCGACCCTATCGCCGTGGTCTCTTCACTCAAGCGATTCAATGCCCCGGAGGACCTGACCACCCTGGTCGAAGGTGAGAGCCTGTTCAACGATGCCAGCGCGCTGGTGTTGTTCGCAGCGATACTGGGATTCGCTGTTAGCAGTGAGACCCAACTGGACCAAAACTACCTGGGTTTGTTTGCGCTCACCTTCTTCGGCGGCCTGGCCCTGGGCGCCGTGCTCGGCCTGGGTGCCGCCACCCTGGTATTGCTACTGGCCAACAGCGCCGGCTCCAACATCATTCTCATCTTCAGCGCCTTCTCCAGCTTCTACATCGCCGAACACTTCTTCCACGTCTCCGGCATCATGTCCCTGGTGGCTACAGCCATGGTGTTGCGCACATTACTCAAGGAACACGAACAACAATTTCTCGGCGGTGTGGTCGTCACCTGGGAGTGGCTGGGAGCGTTTTTCAATGCGCTCATCTTCGTGCTGATGGGTCTGGTGATCACCTTCGAAATGTTCACCGATCAGTGGCTGGCGATTGCCATCGCCATTCCCGCCGCGCTGATTGGGCGCGCACTGGCGGTGTTCAGTTGTGGGGCCGTGACGCGACCGTTACCGCGGCCGGTGCCGATGGGTTGGCAATACATATTGGTGTGGGGTGGATTGCGGGGGGCAATTGCGGTGGTGTTGGTATTGAGCTTGCCGGTTAGTTTGCCTTATTGGTGGACGGTGCAGAGTATGGTGTTTGGGGTGGTTTTGCTCAGTTTGTTGGTGCAGGGGACTACAACGGGAGGATTAATAAGAAAGCACCGGGGCAACGCTGATTGATCAGACCGGCTCAGGTCTCCTCAAATACGCCCCCAACATCCCGGCAAGCTCAACCAAAGCGATCTGGATAATTCCCAGTGCTTTTGAGAGCAACGAGAACCGCCCGGAAACTGTTCAGGCCAGCTTCCAGGTTCTCGATGATCTTTTCGGCAAGGTCATCCGGTTCGGGCAGATTTTCGAGATCGGTGAGGCTCTTGTCTTTCAGCAAAAAGACATCGAGGCTGGTTTTGTCGCGGGCAATCAGTTCCTCATAGCTGTATTTCCGCCAGCGTCCTTCGGGGTTCTTGTCAGCGGCCCATGTAGGCTTGCGCTTGTGCCGGTTTTCGGTGTGATAGCACTTGATGAACTCGGCTAAATCCCCGAAGCGCAGGGGTTTCTTTTTCAGCGTATGGTGGATATTGGTCCGGTAGTCGTAATACCAGACCCCTTTCGTCCACGGGTCCGGGCTGGCCTCATGATTGTCGAAAAAGATAACGTTGGCCTTGACCCCTGAGCGTAGAAGAGGCCAGTCGGCAGGCGCAAGATGGTGTGTAAATTGGTGTTTTCCAGCAGCTTACGGCGGATGGTTTCGCCCGCCCCGCCCTCGAACAGCACATTGTCAGGCACCACCACGGCAGCCCGGCCAGTGGTTTTCAGCATGGTGCGGATCAGCGCACGCGGCGTGAAGTACTGTCCAGCGCCGGATTTGGTGTCTTCGGCGTTCTTTTCCAGCAGGCCCTCGTAGATATCGCCTTTGATATCCGCCCCCATCATGATCCAGTCCGTGTCGTCCACCATGTCGATCAACCGGTAAAGCTTGGCCGGGTCCTGTATCTTGTTCTGCGCTTTGGTGAAAATCTGTCCAAGCATGCCTTTACGGGAGCCCAACGCGCGCAGCAGTTCGATGTAGTGTCCCTCCAACTCCGCACCGCGTTTGGATTTCAGACTCTGCCAGTCGTACTCGGGCGGGATGCCGACATCGCGGTTGTACGGCGGCCTCGCATATTCATCCGCCATCTTGAGAAAGATCAGGTAGGTAAGCTGCTCCAGATAGTCGCCGTACCCTACCCCATCATCACGCAGGGTGGTACAAAAGCTCCAGACTTTGGAAATGATCGGGGCTGTGTTCATATTAATTCCTGTCTGGTTGTCGCGATTCCTGGAGATTTCGTTCTAATGCGGACATGAGTAACAAGGTACTTTCCCGCAGTAACCCCCACCTGCGCAATGCCGAACAAGCCGTTCGCAAGCGAGTTCGCAGCGTGGCCAGTTCTACCGCTATCGAGACCGGTGAGTCGATTCACGTTATTGAAAAAAAGATCAATCGTCCACATGTCGGGCGGATTCGTGTAAAACTCGCCTGACCAGGCGTTTCATCGGTTCGTAATCACTCAAGCCTGCCTGAATGGCAGCAAAATAGTCGTCTTTGTGCTCGTCCCAGGCCGTGAAATCCAGTTCAGGCCATCCGGCCTGCAAAGCCATGACATTCGCCAACAGGCGTGACAGGCGGCCATTCCCTTCGCGAAATGGGTGGATCAGGATAAGCTCGATGTGGACTACCGCAATGGCCTCCACCAGCCGATCTTCCGGCATGTCAATGCAGGGTGTGTGTGCGGTGAGCTTGCCTTCGAACGCGTGTTTGAGCACGGCCTGGCGATAGACCTTCAACTGCTCCCGTGCGGATTCCAGGCTTTCGATGCCCTTGTCCAGCTCGGAGAAGAGTTATTCGATTTTCAACTTTGTGGGCAACGGCGACGCATGTCCCGCGAACAGGCCCCAGGTCAGGAGTTCTCACAGGAAGCGCCAACACCCCAACAATCTCCGCCAAAGCGGTTACTAGAATGGGGGTTATGGACCGGGTATCCGTCGCTGAGTTCCGTGGATTATTGCAGAATGAGTCTGCCTTCATCGATTTCCTCTACAGACGCTTCCGTGAAGAGGCTTTCCGCGGAAACGTTTTTCTCCGCCCGATACTCCCTCTCCAACAAGCTCTGAATCGCCATGTGATAGTCCATGGACTCCCCGCCCCATCTGGTTTTGCAGGTATTGCTGTCGATTTCGGGACGGAAGTTTTCGATGTGCAATATTTCCGCGGAAACGTCATCATGACAAGGAAGCTGCGGCCGGAAGGTAGGTGTAATTTTGTTGCCGCAACGGTCTGCGAACTGGAATTCTTCCACTTCATCCGGGCTACGGGCAATGGTGAACTCACCCTGATGCAGAGCGCGGTGATGAAATTTGCACAGGGTGGCCAGGTTCTCAAGGCTGGTTTCGCCGCCATCCGCCCAGTGTTTTAGGTGGTGGGAATCCACATAGCGCGTACAACTGCAGCCGGGAAAGAGACAGCCCTTATCGCGAATATCCAG